>NZ_DASSTI010000084.1:0-28031 GCF_035708005.1 Segeticoccus sp.
CCCCACGGGAAGACCACGGCGTGCGTGGTTCCCGGCCCGAACTGTCCGTAGTAGGACAGCGGGAACATCGCCAGGATCAGCCACACCAGCCACCCAGCGCTCCGGATGTGGTGCCGCAGCTCCCGGTCGGCCATCAGCCACAGCGCGGCGCAGAAGAACAGCACGTCCGCGGAGAGGGCGATGTCATAGAGCCCGAACGACCACGACCCGGGGGAGGGCGGATTGGTCACGAAGACCCAGCCGCCCATCCGGTTGAGGTAGACGAAACCACCGAGGAAGACCAGACCGAGGAGCCAGCCGTAGAGCGGCTTGATCCAGCCGCGCCGCTGGGCGTAGTACCACGTGAAGATCGGCAGGCCCACCCAGATGCAGGCCTCGACGCTCGCCAGCGTGGCGAACCCGGACCAGTAGAAGATCTCCGTCGCCGCCAGGAAGCCGGCCGGGGCCAGCACCGGGAACCACTTCAGCCGGTAGGGCCGGGGCAGGTTGGGTGCGGTCTTGCGCAGCACCGCGGTGCCCATGCCGCCGATGATCATGGTCAGCACGGTGACCGAGGTGATGAAGCCCACCATCTCGGCCCAGCTCGGTGCCGGGACGAAGAGGACGCAGCCGATGACGAACGCCAGGATGACCGAGATCCACGGGATCCCGAAGCGGTTGTGCCACTGGAACACCTTGGGCGCGTAGCTGTGCACGCTCAGTCCGTAGCTGGCGCGGGCCGTGGTGCCCGAGTAGATCCATCCGGCGCCCGCCGGGGAGATGCCCGCGTCGACCAGCAGGAAGTTGCCGAAGACGAGCATCGCGGGGACCGCCGCGGCCACCATGGCCGAGTAGAGCGGTGTCGCCGCCCAGGACGACCCGGACAGCGCGCCCCAGTTGCCCGGCGCGATCCCGATGCTGTGCCAGTTCAGCGCGCCGATCATGCCGACCTGCAGCAGGACGTAGATCACGGTGGTGATGACGACCGACCAGATCGTCGCCCGCGGGATGTCCCGAGCGGGGTTCCTGCCCTCACCGCCGTACTCGATTGCCTGCCGGAACCCCAGGTAGGCGAACGCGATACCGCTGATCGACAGGGTCTGGAACATCCCGCCGGTCCCGAGCGGGAAGAACCCGCCGTAGTTGCTGAAGTTCTGGCCCTTGAACACGAGGAAGAGCATGCAGAACGTGGTCACCGGGATGACGATCTTCCACCACGTGAACCAGCGGTTCCACTCAGCCAGCAGGCGGACCCCGAAGACGTTGAGGAAGAGGAAGATCAGCATCAGCCCGACGCCGAACCCGATGCCCTTCGGGCCGAGCAGCACGAGGTGCTGTCCGCGGACGGTGCTGACGTAGGTGAAGCCGGTGCCCGGGAACTTGCCGCCCATGTAGGTGACCACCGCCTCGGCCTCGATGGCCGGGACGGCGACGGCGGCGACCCAGTAGGTCCAGCCGAGGATCCAGCCTGCGTAGGTCCCGTGCGTCAGCTCGGGGTAGCGCGCCAGCCCGCCGCTGCGAGGCAGGGCCGCCGACATCTCGGAGAAGGACAGACCGATCAGGATGAAGAAGAAGCCCGCGACGATCCAGGTGATGATCGCCGACGGGCCAGCCGTGACCAGGGAACGGAACGAGGCGAACAGCCAACCAGAACCGATGATCGAGCCGATGCACAGGAACAGGATGTGCTCGAACGGGAGCGCTCGTCGGAGGTGGCGATCGGAGGCCTCGAACGATCCGGCCGGGGCCGTGTGTTCGTTTGTTGTCATATCGACCCTCCGGGCCGGGGGGTCGTTGCGTCTTGCGTTTCAAGGCCGGGCCTCCGTGGCCCACTTTTGAGTTTGCGACGCTCCACCCCGGATCGGCAACTCCACCAGAGCTGGCCGGACCCCAACGTTGCCGAGCCGCGATCCGACTGCCAATCCACCTGCCGACGAGTGGATCCCGCCGACGCCTGAGGTGACCTATGCTGTCGCTGACGGAGTCGCGCGAGCTGGGAGGTGGTTGCCATGGATGGCGAGCCTCCCAGTCGACAACCCAGCGCTCTGACCGAGCACTCCTGACCCTGAATGCCGGGGGTGGGCTGCCGCTGCCGTCGTCCGGTGCGGCCCCCTCCCGAGCGTGCCCCTTGCTCGCAGTGAGGATCCGTCATGTCTGACCGCACCTTCGCGCCCATCCGCTCGCTCACTAGTCGCGTGCTCCGCCCGCCGCGGCCGGGACCGGACCTCGCTCCGGGACGTGCGGACCGGCATACCGACGACCGGGTGGACGGGGCCGTGGGCACCAGCCTGGTCGACAGCGCGATCTACGTCGACGGTGACCGCATCGACACCCCGGAAACGCTGCGCGAGACCTACGCCACCCTCCACCAGCACGACGGCGCCGTGGCCTGGATCGGGCTCTATCGCCCTGACCACCACGAGATTGCCTCTCTGGCGGCGGAGTTCGACCTCCACGAGCTGGCGGTCGAAGACGCCATCCTCGCCCACCAGCGCCCGAAGATCGAGCGCTACGACGAAACCTTGTTCGTCGTGCTCAAGGCCGCCCGCTACCTCGACGACAGCGAGACCCTCGAGTTCGGCGAGCTGCACCTGTTCGTCGGGCCGGACTTCGTGGTGACCGTCCGGCACAGCGAGGCGCCCGACCTGTCCGGGGTGCGGCGCCGGCTGGAGAGCAACCCCGAGCTGCTCCGGCTGGGCCCGGAGGCCATCCTCTACGCGATCCTCGACCGGGTCGTCGACGGCTACGCCCCCGTCGTCGCCGGTCTGGGCAACGACATCGACGAGATCGAGACCGAGGTGTTCCTCGGCGAGCCGAACGTGTCACGGCGCATCTACGAGCTGACCCGCGAGGTCATCGAGTTCCAGCGCGCGAGCAAGCCGCTCGCGGCCGTGCTCGGCGCGCTCGCGGCCGGCTTCGAGAAGTACGGCACCGACGAGGAGCTGCAGCGCTACCTGCGCGACGTCGACGACCACCTCACCCTCGTCATCGAGCAGGTCGACGGGTTCCGGCAGCTGCTCCGCGACATCCTCACCGTGAACGCCACCCTCGTCGCCCAGCAGCAGAACGAGGAGATGAAGAGCCTCACCGAGGCGAGCATCGAGCAGAACGAGGAGGTCAAGCGCATCTCCGCGTGGGCGGCCATCATCTTCGCCCCCTCGCTGATCGGAACGGTCTACGGGATGAACTTCGACGTGATGCCCGAGCTCAGCTGGCGCTACGGCTATCCGTTCGCCATCTTCCTGATGGCCCTCGTCAGCACCGGGCTGTACCTGGCGTTCCGTCGCCGCGGCTGGCTCTGAGCCTCACTCCGACAGCGCGGCGAAGGCCGACTCCACCCACGACCAGGCGAGCCGCTCCTGCTCGAGCCGGAGCGCGGGCGCGAAGACGTCCTCGACCAGGTCCTGGTAGAGCGCCTGCTCGGGTGCGGTCAGGTGCTCCAGCCGGGCCCGGCTCGGCGCCGACTCCTGCCCCCAGCGGTCACGGTGGGCCAGCAGGGTGGCCCGGTCCATCAGCACCGAACGGGTCTGCGGGAACAGACCGCGCAGCAGGCTGAGGATGGCGAAGCCGTGCGTGTCGAGGTCGCCGGCGTAGACGACGTCCGTGGCACGCAGCCAACGGACCCGCCCGAGCCGGGCGACGGCATAGCCGCCGCCCCAGATGACGACGCCCTCGGCCGGCACCGGCACGGCGAGATAGGTCACGAGGTTCTCGACGACCACGGCCCGGGGCACCGTGACCTGCAGCTGCGCGAGCTCCTCGGGAAGCAACGCCACCTCGGACAATTCCCGGGGCAGCCCCGCGAAGCCGGCGGCGACGCGCATCCGGACCAGCTGTTGCGGCTCGGCGAACCCGTAGCGCTCCGCGAACCCGGCACCGCGAGAGTGCCGTCCGTCGACGGCGGAGGCGGGGAGCAGCACCTCGAGCAGGTCGGCGAGCAGGCTCCGGTGCGCCGCGACGAACTTGGTGTCGACCCCGGGCACCTCCACCTCCCGCAGGTAACGGCCGCGCCCCGAGTTCTCGACCAGCCAGACGGCCGTGTCCAGCAGCCGCTCCCAGTCCCTGGCGTGCTCGAGCAACCGCAGCGGGTGCGCCTCGATCCACGCGGCCAGCGGCGGGACCCGTTCCCTGGTCAGCTCCTGCAGCCGTCCGAACGTGGCGACCTGCCGCTCCACGCCCAGCAGGCGCCACGCCTGTGCATAGCTCTCGACCCGCGCACGCGCCGGCAGGGTGTTGCGCCCCACCACCCGGCCGCCGACCTGCCGGCTCTCCACGGTGTATGCCGTCCCCCGGCGACTGCCCCGGGTCACCTCCTGCGCCCAGGACTGGGCGCAGGCCAGGTCGGCGGCGAGCTCACGGGCGGTGGGGCCCCGCAGGGGCACCTCGAGCACCGGGAACGGGTGGCCGTGCGCGTAGGCGGCGAGCAGGCTGCCGTCGTTCCACCGGCGCCGTGTCCGCGCCGCGATCTCGTCCGGGCCGGTCCAGCTCACGTGGTGCTCGCCGCGACCCGCTCCGCGAGTTGCCCGAGGTGGCGTTCGCGCAGCGCGTGGTAGTCCTCGATGGTCAACGTCTGCAGCCGCGACTGCTCACCGCTGCGGTTCTCGACGAAGCCCACCGCCGAGACGTAGGGCTCGATGACGTGGACCT
The DNA here is from genome assembly GCF_035708005.1 of Segeticoccus sp. Taxonomy (NCBI): domain Bacteria; kingdom Bacillati; phylum Actinomycetota; class Actinomycetes; order Micrococcales; family Intrasporangiaceae; genus Segeticoccus; species Segeticoccus sp. Next base: position 4,627 of record NZ_DASSTI010000084.1, read on the forward strand.
TCTGCAGCGGGGTGACGATGAGCAGCTGCAGACCCAGCCGGCGGAACAGGTCGAGCGCATAGCGGGTCGAGGCGTCCGACCCGCGCCCGAACGCCTCGTCAATCACCACGAAGCGGAAGTCGCGTGAGGTTGCCACGCCCCATTCCAGCCGGAACTGGTAGGCGAGCGAGGCAGCGAGGATGGTGTAGGCGAGCTTCTCCTTCTGGCCGCCGGACTTCCCGTCGGAGTCGGTGTAGTGCTCCCACTCCTGCCCGGAGTCGCGCCAGCGCTCCGACGCGGCGAAGACGTACCAGTTGCGCACGTCGGTGACGGTCTGGGTCCACCGCCGGTCTGCGTCGGTCAGCCCCTGTCGTCCCCGGAACCGCTCGATGATCCGCTTCACGCGCAGGAACCGCTCCTCGGAGTACTGGTCGTCGTCGACGAGGGCGTCGTCGGTACAGGCGCGCAGCTGGTCGCGGAAGTCGCGGATCTCCTGGTTCGTGGTCTGCTGGGCGAGCAGCGTGATGTGCCGCCCGGGGTTGTACTCGATCGCCCGCAGCGACTCGTTGATGGTGTCGATGCGTTCCCGGATCAGGGTGGCGGACTTGTCCAGCCACGCGTGGAACCCGGCGATGTCGTTGATGACGCCCGTGTGCAGCAGCTGGGCGAACTCGGCTTCGAACCGCGGCAGGTCGTCGGAGGCGAGGCGCTCCCGGAGGAGGCGGTACTCCCCGGCAGCCGCCACGTCGGCATCCATCTCGCTGCTCTCGGCGGGCCAGTCGCGGCGGAACTCCTGCATCGCCGAGACCGCTCGCTGGCCGGCCAGCCGTTGCCGGTCCCCGGCCTGCTCGATCCGTTGGGTGAAGGTCTCGTGCTGCGCACGCTCGACGTGGTCGCAGTCCGCGGCGGCCGCCGGCACCGGGACCTCGTCGTCCAGCAGCTGGTATGCCGGTTGCAGCCGCGCGTGGTCGTCCGCGCCGAGGGCCTCGGTCACCTGGCGCGCGGACGCGAGCTGCGCTTCGAGCGCCTCGCGCCGTGCCACGGCACCACCGCGCCGCTCGGTCAGCTGTCGGTCCCGTTGCTGTGCGACAGCCAGCTCACGCTCGACCTCGTCCAGCCGGGTGGCGATCTGCGCCAGCTGCGCGTTGCCACGCTCCAGCTCGACCTTCTCCCGCTCCCATCGAGCGATCGCGGCCGCGCACGCGCGCCAGTCGAGCTCGGACCACGCGGAGAAGACGGACAGCTTGTCGAGCACGCTGTGCAGCTGGCGCAGTCGGCCGGTCTCATCGGTCCGGGCGGTGATCTCCTTCTCGAGGGAGGTCAGCAGGTCCTGGGCACGTGCGCCCTCGGCGAGCAGCGCGTCGACCTTGTCCTCGTTGCTCCACCCGAGCACCCACCGGGTGCGGTCGTCGATCCGGAACCGGTCGTCCTTCTCGTGCCGGCCGTCGCCGGACTTGACCTGCCCGGCGAGCGTGACGGCGCGGCGGTGCTGGCGGAACTGCTCGAGGTTCGTGGCGCAGACGTGCCCGGCGCGGCGACCGAGCTCCCGCTCGAGCCAGTCGGCGAACGGGCCCGGCTTGACGTCCAGCAGGTCGGCGAGGACCTGCTGCTCCGGCAGCCTCGTGTCGTCGCGCGTGATTCGCGGGCTCACCCGGTAGTAGACGAGTCGGCCGCCCAGGTGGTGCTCGTCGATCCAGGCCGAGGCGGCGTCGTAGTGCTCCGCCGGGACGAGCACGGACAGCGCGAAGCCGTGCAGCACTCGCTCGGCGGCACCCTGCCACCGGGCGTGCTCGGGCCGCACCTGGATGAGTTCGCCCGCGAACGGCAGCTCGGACTCCGCGACGCCGAGCGCGGCGCACAGGGCTTCCCGGATGCGCAGGCTGCGGGCGTCGATGTTGCTCTGCCGCCCGTGCAACGAGCGGAGCTCGGTGTTGATGCGGTCGCTGTTGTCGCGTGCTCGGCTGCGCTCGACGACAAGCTCGTTGTGCTGGTTCTCCACCTCCTCCAGCCGGCGCTCGAGCTCGCCCAGGCGTTCGTCCGCCAGCCGGCGGTCCCGGGCGAAGCTGTCGGCGTCGGTCGCGGCCGGGAGGCCGGCCTCAGCGAGCAGTGAGGCATGGGTCTCGGCCCGGCCCTGCCGTGCCGCTCGACGCTCGCCCTCGTCGCGGATGAGCCGTTCCAGCTCGGCGATGCGGGCGCCGCCGGCACTGTCTCGAGCGGCGGTGAGCCGGCGGTGCTCGTCCTCGAGCTGGACCGCTTGGTGGGCCAGCTGGTCCAGCTCGACGTCGAGCGACTGCAGTTGCCCGTCGGCAGCGACGATGTCGGAATCGAGCAATGACGCCCGGTGCGCCGCCAGCCACGGACGCAGTGCCTCCCGCAGCAGCCGGGCCTGCTCGATGTCGCCGGCGAGCGCGTCATGGCTGTCGCAGTGCGCGATCAGCGGTTCCAGCTGGGCGAGCTGGTCGCGGGCACGCCGCACAGCCTCGTGGGCGCGGGTGAGGTCCTCGAAGTGGGCGATCAGCGTGTCGATCCGCTGCGCCGCGTCGGCGCCCTCGAGCATGTGCTGGCGCACGAACTCGGTCAGGTTGCCGACCGACTTCATCGAGATCGTCTGGTGCAGCAGCTCGAGGGCCTGCTCGGAGCTGATGCCGAGCAGGCGGCGGGCCCGGGTGCCGTAGTCGGGGAAGTGGTCGGACACCTGGGCGCCGTCCGTCCGGAGCCGGCGCTTCAGCGCCGGCATCTCCGAGCCGAAGTCGGTGAAGTCACCGGCGATGGACATGGCGCGGTCGCAGGTGACGAAGAACCGGTGCGGCTGCCCCTGACTGGTGTCGCGCATCCAGAAGACCTGCGCCAGCGTGACCGCGGCGCCGTGGCCCTCGTTGGTGAAGACGCCGAGGACGACCGAGTAGCTGCGGTGGTCACGAAGCCCGACCGGGCGGGAGGCGCCCGTGGACTCCACCCGCTCGGACTTGTAGTGGCCCAGGACGTAGGAACGCAGCGAGCGCTCGCGGGTCTCGGCACCAGCCGCCTTGTTGTAGTTGATCCGGTTGGCGGGCAGCAGCAGGGTGGTCACGGCGTCGACGAGGGTGGACTTGCCGGAGCCGATGTCGCCGGTGAGCAGGGTGTTGTCGCCGGAGAGCTCGAGCCGCCAGACACGGCCGTCGAAGGTGCCCCAGTTGAGCACCTCCAGCCGGTCGAGGCGGTAGCCCGGCTTGGCGGCCCCGGCTCCGGGGTCGACCTCGAGCGCGGAGAACAGCCCGTCCATCAGGCGGTCACCTCCTCCTGCATCGGGCTCGCGCCACCGGGAGGCGCCTCGGTCACGGAGCCCAGCTCTGCGGCATACTCCGCCAACCGGGCGTCGAAGTCACTGAGCCACTGGGCGTCGATGAACGCCTTGAGGATGCGGCGCACCTCCCACGTGTCGGTGCGGGTGCGCGCGGCGCCGCCCACCGGGCGTAGGAAGCCCAGCTCGACGACCTTGGCGATGGTGCGGTCGGCCTGGTCGACGATGCGTGCCTCGTTCGTGGAGTCGGCGAGGAACACGCGCAGGTCCTCGATGATCTGGTCGCGGGTCAGGACCAGGCGGTCCTCCCCGCTCGTCGCGTCGAACTCGGCGAGCGCCTTGCGCAGCAGGGCCAGCAGCAGGCTCACCGGGAAGGACAGCCGGTGCCGTGGCACGAGGCGCGGGATCGGGTCGGGGTCGTCCGGGTCCTCCGGCTGCGAGCGAAGGTAGGCATAGCCCTCGGCCTCGTCGACGACGACGTCGAGGCCGAGGACGGCCATGTGGTCGCGCAGCTGCGGTTGGAGACGGACCACGTGGTGCCACACCTGCTCGTGGGTGTCGCGGTAGACGACCCCCTTCATCAGGGCGACCGCGGCGACGGACAGGGTGGGTTGGTCGGTGCTCATCGACGGCCTCCTGCGGCGGTGGGGTGGCGCCGGGAGAGGGTGACCAGCGGAAGGTGCAGCACGCGGTCCACCCCGGCGGTGTCGGTGTAGGGCAGCGCGGTCCTGGCCGTCTCGTCGAAGACGACCTCGAGGTCGTCCTCGGACAGGGCGAGGTAGGCGACCACCTCGGCGAGCCCATGAGCCGGCGGATGTCGCTCGAGCACCTCCTCCAGGCGGACCTGGTCCCGCCCACGCAGCAGCGTCCGGACCTGACCGGCCAACCGGACGGTGTCGACCTGCACCTGTTCGAACAGGCTGCTGGTGTCGATCTCGGCGTCACCGTCGGCCACCGGGCCCGACTCGAGCGAGCCGGTGCGCGCCGGGGCATAGAGCGGGCGCTCCATCGGCAGCCGCAGCTCGGGGCTGAACCCGTCGAGCTCCATCCGGATCGCGGGTGTGTCGTGGCGCCGCGCCACGAGGGCCGACTGCTCGATCGAGCGCAGCAGGTCCATGACGCGGCGGTTCTCGAGCCAGACCTTGTCGTCCAGGAAGCGGCGCAGCTGCTCGGACAGCTGCCGGACGGTCTGCTGGGTGCGTTCGGCGGCCTCGAGCCAGTCGTGGTGGACGTGGCGGAGCCGGCGGTCGGCCGCCACCTCCTCGAGCGCGACGAGGCGCTCGAGGAGTTCGGAGAGTTCTTCCTGCCGGCTCCGGGACAGCAGGAAGTCGTGGAAGGCCTGGAAGCTGCGGCCCTGCTCGGAGGCCGCGATGGCGTGCCGGTCACCGATCAACCGCTCCAGCAGCTCACCCTTGGATCCGTTCCAGGTCGCGATCTGCTCCCGGGCGCCCCGGTCGAGCGCACGGAAGTTCTCCTCGACCTCACGGAAGTCGGCGAGCAACTCGCGCGCCGTGCTCGCGAAGTGCTGGTAGCGGTCCCGGAGCGCGGTGCCGTCCAGCGCGCGGACCTCCCCTGCCTCTGCGCGGGCGATCTCCTCGTCCAGCTCCGACCGGCGCCGGTGCAGCTCGACCAGCCGGCTGTCCGGGTCCGTGTCGGCGCCGTGCACCATCTGCCGGAGCAGGTCGAAGAGCGTGTGCAGCCGTGACTCGGTGCCGACGAAGCTGCGGGTGGGCAGGGCCGCGACCCAGGCCCAGGCCTTCTCGAGCTCCGAGGTGGCGTCGAAGTGCGGCTCGCTCGAGCCCGCGGGATAGAACTTGCGCAGCCACCCCTGTTCCGGCGCCGCCCACGTCTCGACGTAGTCACGTGCGGCCCGGGGGTATGCCGGTGGGTCGCCTCTCCTGGGGTCCGTCACGGGGTCGTCGGGATCACCGCCCAGCGCGGCGTTGATCGCGTAGAGCTCGTCATCGACGCGCGCGACGAGGTCGCTCTCGGAGATGGTGCGCACGTTGTCGACCACGAAGATCCGGCCAAGGACTGCGAGCACCAGTGGCGCCGTGTCGGCCCGCAGCAGCCGCCACGCGCGCGAGTGCGTGCGCAGGTAGGCGATCTCCGCGTGATCCATGCGCCGAGGGTACGAGGGGGTGCCGACACTGCGGTCGAGGGCGCACCGATCCGCTGCAGCGCCACTCCCGCAGCGGCTCCTAGGGTGGAGAGGTGACGTCCCCCGACCGCCTGCTGGCGTGGGCGGTCACCGTGCTGGTACTCGTGACCGTTCCCGGTCCGAGCGTGCTGTTCACGATCAGCCGGGCGCTCACCGTGAGCCGCGGCAACGCGGTGCTCACCGTGGCCGGCAACGCGCTCGGCTCGTTCGTCCAGGTCGTGGCCGTGGCCTTCGGCGCGGGCGTCCTGGTGGAACGGTCGGCGACGGCGTTCACGGTGGTGAAGTACGTCGGCGCCGCCTACATCGTCTTCCTCGGGGTGCAGGCCTTCCGGCACCGCCGGGAGATGCGCGACCTGCTCGGGCAGCAGGTGTCGCCCGTGGGTCCGGTGCGCTCGGTCTGGGACGGCTGCCTGGTCGGCATGACCAATCCCAAGAGCATCGCCTTCTTCGTGGTGGCGCTGCCGGAGTTCGTCAACCGGTCCGCCGGCCACGCCGACGTGCAGATGCTGGTGCTCGGTGCCCTGTTCCCCGTCCTCACCCTGTTCATCACCAGCGGGTGGGCGTATGCCGCCGGCACCGCGCGGGCGTGGTTCGCCCGGTCGCCCCGGCGTCTGGAGATGGTCGGCGGTGCCGGCGGACTGGTCATGATCGGGCTCGGCGTCAGCCTGGCCCTCACCGGTCGCCGCGACTGAGCGCACTGCACCGGCCGGCGCGCCTGATCGCCGAACGCCGCCTCCGCAACCCCGCGACCGGTCGTGCGGAACGGAGGGCGCGAGGTAGATTTAGTTAGTTGCCCTTGGCTAAGCATTCGCCCGCCGCCGCCAAGGGCCCACCCCCTCCGTCGACCGCGAAGGACCCAGATGACAGAGCAGGTCACCGACCGCGCCCAGCGACGCCGCGAACGTGCGGCCCGGGACACCTCGAGTCCCCGCTACAAGTGGGTGGTCCTGTCGAACACCACCTTGGGCGTGCTGATGGCGACCATCAACATGTCGATCCTGCTCATCGCCCTGCCGGACATCTTCCGCGGCATCCACATCAACCCGCTGCAGCCGTCGAACACCAGCCTGCTGCTGTGGCTGATCATGGGCTACATGGTGGTCACCGCCGTGCTGGTGGTGGGCCTCGGCCGGCTCGGCGACATGTACGGCCGGGTGCGGATCTACAACGCCGGCTTCGCCATCTTCACCTTCTTCTCGGTGATGCTGTCGATCACCTGGATGCACGGCACGACGGCCGGCGTCTGGCTGGTGCTCATGCGGGTGCTGCAGGGCGTCGGCGGCGCCATGCTCATGGCCAACTCCAACGCGATCATCACCGACGCGTTCCCCGTCGACCAGCGCGGACTCGGTCTGGGCCTGAACCAGGTGGCGGGCATCGCCGGGTCCTTCATCGGCCTCGTCGTCGGCGGCCTGCTCGCGCCGATCGAGTGGCACCTGGTCTTCCTCGTCTCGGTCCCGGTCGGCGTGTTCGGCACCGTCTGGGCCTACCTGAAGCTGCACGACATCGGCGTGCGCCGCCACGCCGAGATGGACTGGTGGGGCAACCTCACCTTCGCGGTCGGGCTCATCGCCGTCCTCGTCGGGATCACCTACGGCATCCAGCCCTACGGGTCGCACACCATGGGCTGGACGAACCCGTGGGTGCTGATCGCCCTCGTGGGCGGCTGCGCGGTCCTGGCGGTGTTCTGCCTCATCGAGACCAGGGTCGCCGAGCCGATGTTCCGGCTCGACCTGTTCCGGATCCGGGCCTTCACCTTCGGCAACGTCGCCAGCCTGCTCGGAGCCCTCGGCCGCGGCGGCCTGATGTTCATCCTCATCATCTGGCTGCAGGGCATCTGGTTGCCCCGGCACGGGTACAGCTTCGAGTCCACACCGCTGTGGGCCGGCATCTACATGCTGCCGATGACGGTCGGCTTCCTCGTGGCCGGTCCGGTGTCCGGGTGGCTGTCGGACCGCTTCGGTGCGCGTACCTTCGCCACCGGCGGGATGCTGGTCGCCGCCGGCAGCTTCGTCTGGCTGCTGGCCCTGCCGGTCAACTTCGCCTATTGGTCCTTCGCGCTCGCCCTGTTGGTCAACGGGCTGGGCATGGGGTTGTTCGCCGCCCCGAACCGCGCCGGGATCATGAACAGCCTCCCGTCCCACCAGCGCGGCGTGGGGGCCGGCATGAGCACCGTGTTCCAGAACTCGGCCATGGTGCTCTCGATCGGCATCTTCTTCTCGCTGATGGTCACCGGACTGGCCTCCTCGCTGCCGGGCACCCTGATGAGCGGGCTCACCGCGCAGGGGGTGCCGCACGCCGCCGCCGCGCGGGTGGCCGCGCTGCCCCCGGTCGGCGTGCTGTTCGCGTCGTTGCTGGGCTACAACCCGGTCCAGACGCTCCTCGGCCCGCACGTGCTCGCCCAGCTCCCCGCGGCCCACGTGCACTACCTCACCGGCCGCAGCTTCTTCCCGTCGCTGATCTCGGGCCCGTTCTCCCACGGGCTGGGCGTCGCCTTCGGCTTCGCCATCGCGGCCTGCGTGATCGCCGCGCTCGCGTCGGCGCTGCGCGGCGGCAAGTACGTGTATGACGACCGCGTGCCCCGAGGCGACCGCGCGCCCCAGGGTGGCCAGTCGCCGGAGGGCGCCCCGGTCCCGGAGGACACCCGAGCCCCCGAGGACGCCCGGGCGCGGTGACCGACGCCCACCGACCGCCCAGCGGCATCACGGGCGGCCGGCGGCGTGATTGGGTGGGCCCATGGCCAGGAAGCACCGTGGCAAGCCAGGGCGTCACGCGTCCCACCGTCCGCTGAACCGGTCGGCGACGCGGCGCCCTCCGTCCCGCGACCACGCCGGCCCGCCGAGTGACGACCCGCGGGACCAGCCCCTCATCCAGTCCCTGCGGACCGCGCTGCGCGAGGACCCGCTCGGCTTCATCCTGTCGGTCTCGATGCTCGTGACGGCGATCGAAGCCGGCCCCGAGGACCTCGCTCCCCGTCCCGGCAGCGAGCGGCCACCGGCCGGCCAGGGTGTGACGCTGGTCGAGCTCACCGAGAGCTTCCTCGACACCGACATCGCGGAGACCACCGCCGCCCTGCACGTCCTCGCCGCGCTGACGGGCGACGACCTCCAGGCAGCCCGTATCCGGCGCGAGCTGCCGCGCCGACGCCAGCCGGTGCCCGCGATGGTCCGCCACCTCGCCGAGGTCCGCACCCGCTCGGTGGCCTTCCTGCACGACGAGCTGGGCGACGGTGAGAACGTCTTCTTCGACCTGGTCTGGCCGGACGGCTCCGTCGCCACCGTGCTCGTCTACATCGACCACGCGGCCGGCACCCGGGTCAAGGACGCCTTCGCCGTCAGCGAGCCGATCGACACGATCCTCGATCGCTACCACGAGCTGATGGAGGCCGAGGGCCGGGACGAGACCGAGCTGGGGCCGATGGACCCCGCGGACGCGCGCGCCACGGTCGAGCACGCCCTCGCCGGGGTCCGCTACGTCGATGGTGACTCGCAGGAGACCTGGCCCGGAGCGCGCCCGTTCGTCGAGATGCTCGTGCGCTCCCTGCCCACGCGAGGAACGCGGTATGCCGGCCCGCCGGCATACCGGCCCCTCGCACCTGCCGACGCCCTCCGGGAGTTCCTGGCGTCCCCGGAGGCCGACGTGCTGGCCGGCGGCGCAGCGCAGGAGGAGGCCGCGCAGCTGCTCCTGCGGCACGCGGCGGAGCAGTTCGGGCACCCGCTGCGGTGGTCGGCGCGCACCGTCGAGGCGGCCCTCACCGAGCAGCTGCCGTTCGCGGCCGCGGTGCCGGACGTCGTCCTCGAGGCCGTGCCCGGGGTGCTGGGCCCGCTGGTGCGCTACAGCCACCGCGTGACCGGGGCCAGCCGGCCCGTGCACGAGGACGCGATGCACGCGGTCGACCTCTACACCGATGAGTTCTTCGACCTGTGCGAGGGCGGGGCGGCATCGCCCGAGCTGGCCGAGGACCTGTTGGCGCTGTTCGACGGCGACCCCGGCCCGCTGCTGCGACGGCACGCCGCCGACGTGGTCGGCGGTGAGGACGTGCTCGCGAACCTCGACGACGACCCGCTGCCGGACGAGCCGCTGGCGCTCGACGAGGTGCCGGCCGACATCCGGGAGGCCGTCGGGGAGGTCGGCGGCTGGATCGACCGCTGGTTCGCCGAGAGCCCGGAGGCCGACCGCCTGGGGCCGGTCGGCGCCGAGCTGCGCACCGCCTGCCGGCGTTTCCTCGCGCGGGCCGCCGCGGGAGACCCGCAGGTGTTCCGGCGCCGGGCGCGGGCCGACATCGGGGCGGACGCGGTGATCTGGACCGTCGGCCGCGCCAACGGCCTCGTCGGCGTCCCACCCGCGGTGGTGGCCGCGCAGGACCTGCACCGGTGGTTCGGCACGGGGGCGCCGACGACGCGGGCCGAGTCGCTCCGCCGCGCCTACGGTGTCCCCCAGGGGTCCGACCGGGCCCTGCTCGGGGACGCATCCCTGCTGACCGGCGCCTTCCGAGCCGGGCTGATCGACCGACTGGAGGACTTCGCGCAGTGAGAGCCGTGCAGTACCACGCCTTCGAGGCACCGCTGGAGCTCGTCGAGGTTCCCGAGCCGCAGCTGCCCCCGCACGCGGCCCTCGTCGAGGTCGCCGCCGCCGGGATGTGCCGCAGCGACTGGCACGGCTGGCTGGGGCACGACCCCGACATCACGCTGCCGCAGGTGCCCGGCCACGAGTGGGCCGGCACGGTCGTGGCCGTCGGATCCGACGTGCACCAATGGTCGGGCCGGGATCGGGTCACGGCCCCGTTCGTCTGCGGCTGCGGGACCTGCCCGATGTGCGCTCGCGGCCAGCAGCAGGTCTGTGAGCGGCAGACCCAGCCGGGCTTCACCCACGACGGCGCCTTCGCCGAGCGGGTCGTCGTGCACCACGCCGACGCCAACCTCGTGCGACTGCCCGACCACCTGTCCCCCAGCGCGGCCGCGGCCCTCGGCTGCCGGTTCGCCACCTCCTTCCGCGCCGTGGTGCAGCAGGGCCGCGTGGCGCCAGGGGAGTGGGTCGCCGTCCACGGCTGCGGCGGTGTGGGCCTGTCGGCCGTCCTCATCGCTTCGGCGGCCGGCGCCCGCGTCGTGGCCACCGACATCTCCGCCGGAGCCCTGGCCCTCGCCCGCGACCTCGGTGCCGACGTCTGCCTCGACGTCTCCGAGCTCGCGGACGAGCCGGCAGCCGTCGGCGCCGCCGTCAAGGACGCCACCGCGGGCGGGGCGGCGCTCTCCCTCGACGCCCTCGGCAGCCTGGCCACCGCGGCGGCGTCGGTGCACTCCCTCGCGCGCCAGGGACGGCACGTCCAGGTCGGGCTGCTCCCGGCCAGCCTGGGCCGCCCGCAGCTGCCGATGGACCTCGTCGTGGCCCACGAGCTGGCGATCCTCGGCAGCCACGGGATGGCCGCCCACACCTACCCGCTGATGCTCGCCGCCGTCGCCTCCGGCCGGCTGCAGCCGCAGCGCCTCGTCACGCGGCACGTCGGCCTCGAGGACGCGCCCGCCCTCTTCCCCGAGATGTCCACCGCCCCCGTCCCGGGGATCACCATCGTGGACGTCCGCCCCTGACCGGCGCTGGCCAGCTGTGGCCCCTTCCCGTTGTCCACAGGGGGCCTCAGCGCGGAGCGCCGGCGTGGCAGACTCGCCGGCCTGACGGCATACCGAGACGGGTGGCAGATGGGCAAGCAGAACCAGCAACGACGGCGGGCAAAGGCCAAGGCGCGACGCACCGTCCGCAAGGGCGACCAGCGCGGGCACGGGCACGAGTTGCGGTCTGAGCCGCCCTCCGCGGCTGGCTCGGATGACGGGTCCGGCATGTCGGTGGCCCTGCAGGTGAACGATCTGGTCGGCAGGGCACTGGACGACCTCGAGGAGGGGCGCGGCCACGGCGTGGTGGTGGAGCGACTCGCGAACCATTGTCGGCACCGGGATGGTCGGCGCGCCGTGGTCAGCACCGTGGTTCCTGCCTTGCGGGACGGCGTGACGTCGGCGTGGGAGAAGGGCTGGGAGCCGGCCGACCTGCACCGACTGGCGGGCAGGAACACGACGGCGGCGGCGCAGTCCCTGCTGTTGGACACGATTGCCGACGAGTTGCGCGGCTACGCTGCCTCGACGATCGACCCACGCTGGGACGGGCAGCTGGAGGACCTGGGCGCCCACGTCTGGTGGCCGCCGGACCGCACACCGGTCGACGCGAGGGCCGATGTGGAGGGCTGGGCTGCCGTCACTGCTGCCGCCGTGACCGCGCTGCACCTGCTGCTGACCCTGCCCAAGCTTGAACGGCTCGGGCCGCGCCCGGGCACAGCCCGCGCCGCGCCCGAGCCGGCGACCGCGCACCTCGACCAGCGGGTGCTTGCCAAGGTGCGGGCCTTGTTGGCCAAGGCGGAGTCCACGACGTTCGAGGCCGAGGCGGAGGCGTTCACCGCCGGCGCGCAGTCGTTGATGGCGCGGTACAGCATCGATGCCGCGCTGCTCGCCGCACAGGACGATGCGGGTGCCGTCGGCGGCGAGCGGCCGCAGGGGCGGCGGATCGGCGTGGACAAGCCCTACGAGGAGCCGAAGGCGATGCTGCTCGCTGCTGTCGCGGATGCCAACCGGTGTCGCTGCGTGTGGAGCCGTGCGCTCGGCTTCAGCACGGTGGTGGGGTTCGCCACTGACGTTGATGCTGTGGAGACACTCTTCACCTCCCTGCTGCTCCAGGGGACCCGAGCGATGACGCACGAAGGCACGCGGCGGGACGCGTCCGGTCGCTCGCGTACGCGAGGGTTCCGCAGGTCGTTCCTGGCCGCCTACGCCGGTCGGATCGGTGAGCGTCTGCGGGAGGTCACCCGCGACGAGACCGAGAAGGCCACCCATGACACGGAGACCAGTGGGCGTGAGCTTGTTCCGATTCTCGCGGCTCGTGACCAGGCCGTCGACGACGCGGTGGCTGAGCTGTTCCCCGACCACGTGCACCACCGGATGAGCGCCGGCAGCGACCCGGAGGGTTGGTCCTCCGGCCGCCAAGCCGCCGACCGTGCGAGTCTCGGTGTCGGCCCTCCTGTGGAGACGGGGCCGTCCGGCAATTCGGGATACCCGGCACGACGATGACTGAGTAGGGGACCCCCGCCTCATCGCACCGCCCGCCGGCGAGCGCGGGCCGGGTCGTGCCGACGGGTAGCGTCCTGTCGTGGTCCGCCTCTCCCGCCGTCGCGGCTCCGTCCCGCAGCGCACGCCGATCCTGCGTGTCGCCGGCATGCCCGCCCTGACAGCGATGACCTTCGTCGGCTTCGCCGGCTACGCGGTCCTGCTGCCCGTCGCCCCGCTCTGGGCCGTCCACGGCGGCGCCGACTCCGCGGGCGCCGGTCTGGTCAACGGTGTCCTGCTGCTGTTCACGGTGCTCACTCAGCTGTTCGTGCCGCCGGCCCTGCGCCGCTTCGGGTGGGGTCCGGTGCTCAGCGCCGGCATGGTGCTCCTCGGCGTCCCGTCCGTCCTGTATGCCGTGAGCGACGCCTTGGCGCCGGTCCTCGCCCTGTCCGCGGTGCGCGGCGTGGGCTTCGGGGTGCTCACCGTGACCGGCAGCGCCGCGATCGCCCAGCTCGTCGAGGCGGACCGCCGGGGCGAGGGGATCGGGGCCTACGGGCTCGCGATCGCCCTGCCCCAGCTGGTGCTGCTGCCGCTCGGTCCGTGGATCGCCGAACACGCAGGATTCTGGGTCGTGTTCGCGATCAGCGGCCTGCCGCTGTTCGGTGTCCCGCCGGTCTGGAGGCTGGCCCGCGCCATCCACGGCGAACCTCCCGACGTGCTCCATCCCGGGCCGGACGAGGGTGCGGCGACGCCGGGCACCCGGGCCGGCTTCCCGGCATACCGGCCGTTGTTGCGACCGATGCTGCTGCTGCTGTCGGTGACGCTCGCCGGGGGAGCCGTCGTCACGTTCACCCCGCAGATGGTCGGCAGCGCGCTGGTGACGACGCTGGGGCTGTTCGTCATGGGGCTGGTCACCGCGGTGACTCGGTGGCGGGCCGGCATCGTCGCGGACCGGCACGGGGCCGAACGGTTCCTGTGGCCGCTGGTCCTCGTGACGGCCGTCGGCATGGCGGTCACCGCGTTGGCGGTCACCGACCACGAGCACACCCGGCTGGCACTGTTCTTCGTCGGGATGGTCGTCGTGGGGGTGGCCTACGGCTCGCTGCAGAACCTGACGCTGGTCATCTCGTTCAACGCCGTCCACCCGCGGCACCACAACCTCGCCAGCGCCACGTGGAACATCGGCTTCGACGCCGGGACCGGGCTCGGCTCGGTCGCGGTCGGCGCGCTGGCGGTGCAGAGCTCGTTCACCGTGGGGTTGCTCGTCGCCGGAGCCGTCTCCGTCGTCGTGCTGCCGATCGCCCTGCGTCACCCGTCACAGTGACAGGTGCACCTGCACCGTCGTGCCCTCCGGCCTGGGGCACAGGCGGACCAGGTCCGCGAGCTCGTGCACGATCCGCAGGCCGCGGCCGCGCTGCTGCCCCGGCTCGGGCAGCCGCCGACCGGCCATCGGGTCACTCACGCACCCCGCGTCACTGACGGCGCACACGACCGCGTCGGCCTCGCGCCAGACCTGCACCCGGGCCGCGCCCTCGGTGTGGACGAGGCTGTTGGAGGCGAGCTCGGTGACGACGAACTCCAGGTCCCCGAGCCGGCTCATCGGCAGGCCCAGGCGCAACGCCGCCCGACTGGTCAGGCGGCGCGTGGCAGACAGCTGGCTCGGGGACTCCACGACACAGTCCACCGCGTCCGCGGGGGCGGGCAGCGGTCGACGGCAGCGGTTCAGGACCGACTCCGGCTGGTAGCCGTGGTTCGTGTGCTCCCGGCCGCCCTCCCAGACCACCGGATGGGTGGCCCGGGCGTCCTCGACCACCTGGGGCGGCAGGGACCTGACGTTGAAGGGGCACAGCGCCGTGACTGGGCGGCCGGCGAGGCCGACGTTGACGAGCGCCTCGTGCTCGCTCGTCGCGAGGTACTCGGTGGCGGTGCGCCCGACGAACGCCGGCTCACCCACCGCGCGCACGGGTCGCCCGGGGTGGGCGTCGGAGAAGCGCCGCAGGTTCGGCAGGACCCGGCCCGGGTTGCGGCCCAGCACCCGCATGTCGGCCAGCTCCACCCACCCGTCGAGCGGTCCGAGGTCCTGCTGCACCAGCTCCAGCCGGTCCGGCGGCAGGACGACCAACGTGGGTTCTCCCTTGGAGAGCCCTGCGCTGATGAATCCGCCCACCAACCGGCGGTACTCGTCATCGGAGGCGTAGAAGCCGGCTCGGTGCACCAGCCCCGGCCGCCCGGGCACCTCGGACGGTTCGGGCGTCCCCGGCGCGTTCATGACACCGGCTCCGTGACCACGCCGGGCAGGCGGAGCAGCTCGACCACCCGGGCGAGGGTGGGCCTCGCGTCGCGCAGGACGACGACGGTGTCGTTGCTGCGTGCCCACTCCGCCAGCTGCGTGAGGCTGGCGTGGTCGGCGAAGCCGAGGTGGCTGGCGTCCACCACGGTGCGTCCCGGCATGGGCGTCCACCCGGCGCGGTCGAGTGCTCGCGGGAACCAGTCGCGGCTGCGGAGGTCCAGCTCGCCGGAGAGCGCAGCTGCGGCGGTCGGGTCGGGGATGCCGTGCAGCCGGAAGGGTGCCGTGCCGTCCCGCGCGTTGGGGTGCATGCAGGCCAGCTGCGCAACCGCGTCCTCGCCGAGCCGGCGTCGGTGGTAGCCACACAGCGCGGCGAAGGGGTGGGGCTCGGCCATGAACCACTCCGCGATCGACTCGAACCGGACCCAGGCGTCCAGCTGGGCCGGGGTCTCCACCATCGGGGTGGCGTCGGCCGCCAGCCGCAACCCGGCGAAGCCCGCGTCCAGGGCGTCCTGCAGCGCCCGGCCCCGGGCCTGTGCCTGCTCCAGGGGGTCGACCACCTCACCGACGGGCCAAGCGGTGCTGAGCGGCTCGATGTGGACCGCGCCGTCCCCGCCTCCGCGCTCGGCGAGGTGCGCCAGCACCTCGGGGTCGCCCTCGCCGAAGAACCACACCTGCTGGCCGAGGTCGAGGCCGTCCAGGAGGAACTCCACGGCGCGCGAGGTGAACTCGCCGATGTCGTCGAAGCCCCAGCATGCGTGGTCGTGCACCCCGAGCCCACGGGCGTCGTCCAGGGCTCCTACGGTGCGCAGCGCAGCCACCACGGGGCACCTCCTCACCTCCGTCGCCGGCCCTCGGGGCAGGCGACGACCGACCTGTCGTGGCGGGACCGCAGGGCATGCCCACCGGATGGAGACAGCACTACTCAACGCCGCTTCGCGGCTCGGGCGCAAGGAAGTCCGCGGAAGAGTCCGGAAGCCGAGACCCGCGGACCGGGGCCGCCGGGGTCGCCGGGATAGGTTCACGAGGACGGGACGGCGACCGCGAGACCGAAGGGATGGCCGGGATAGGTTCACGAGGACGGGACGGCGACCGCGAGACCGAAGGGATGGCCGGAGTGAGTGACGACCTGCAGGCACTGCTGCCGACGGGACGGGTGCTCACCGACCCCGGCCTGCTCGGCCCGTACCTGCACGACGAGGCGGAGTGGGCGCCGGCCGGCACCCCCGTGGCCGTGGCGCGCCCGCGCAGCACGGCCGAGGTCCAGCAGGTCGTGCGCTGGTGCATCGAGCGCCAGGTGCCGATCGTGCCGCGCGGCGCCGGAACCGGGCTGTCCGGCGGGGCGAACCCGATCGACGGGTGCGTGCTGCTGAGCCTGGCGGCGATGGCCGAGGTCCTGGAGGTCAACGCGGCCGAGAGCCTGGCCGTGGTGCAGCCGGGCGTGGTCAACGACGACCTGCGCGCGGCCGTGGCACAGCACGGCCTGTGGTACCCACCGGACCCGGCCAGCGCGCCGTGGTCGACGATCGGCGGCAACGTCGCCACCAACGCCGGCGGCCTGTGCTGCGTGAAGTACGGCGTGACCGGCGACTACGTCCTCGCCCTCGAGGTCGTCACCGGCACCGGCGAGGTCGTGCGGGTCGGGCGGCGCACCCGCAAGGGCGTGGCCGGCTACGACCTGCGCGGGCTCATCGTCGGCTCCGAGGGCACGCTCGGGATCGTCACCGAGGTGACCGTGCGGCTGCGTCCTGGACGGGCACCGGAGCGGACGGTCGCCGGCTACTTCGACTCGGTGGTGGACGCCGGCCGGGCCGTCGCCGCGGTGGTCGGCTCCGGTGTCATCCCGTCGGCGCTCGAGCTGGTCGACCGTCACTGCCTGGAGGCGGTCGACGCGTGGAAGCACATGGACCTCGCCGTCGACGCCGACGTCGTGCTGCTCGGGCGGACCGACACCCCGGGTGCCGCGGGAGAGGCCGAGGCCGCCGAGATGACCCGCTGCTTCGAGGAGGCCGGCGCGACGTTCGCCGCCTACAGCACCGACCAGGACGAGGCCGACGCGCTGTTCGCGGCCCGCCGGTTGGCCTACCCCGCGCTGGAGCGCCTCGGGCCGGTGCTCACCGAGGACGTCTGCGTGCCCACGCAACTGGTGCCGGAGATGCTCACCCGCATCCAGTCCGCCGGCGCTCGGCACGACGTGCACATCGCCAACATCGCCCACGCCGGCGACGGCAACCTGCACCCGCTGATCATCACCCAGCCGGGGGACGACGCGGCGACGGCGCGGGCCCAGGCCGCCTTCGAGGAGATCATCGCGGACGCGATCGCCTTGGGCGGGACGGTGACCGGCGAGCACGGCGTCGGCCTGCTCAAGCGCCCCGGGCTGGCGCGGGAGCAGGCGCCGGAGGTCATCGCGATGGAGCACGCGGTCAAGAACGCGCTCGACCCGCACGGGATCCTCAACCCCGGCAAGGCGATTCCGGTGCTCCTGACCTGACGTCGAGAAGGGCCCTCACCTCGCATTCCGACCGCATCGAACCTCGCGAGAGACCGTGACACTCAAGTGGTCACTGCTCCTGGAGCCTCCACCCGACTCCGGCGGGGCGGGATTCCGGGCCAGGTGCGGGGAGGTCGCGGACGGGAGTGAGCCGGTTGCGCTCGTCGTGCACGTATGCGCCGATCTGCGCCAGCGCTGGCTCGTGGACACGGAAGTGGTGTCCGCAGAACAGCAACGGCCGGCTGACCCCAGGAATCCAGGCACGTACCAATGCTTCGGCTCCACACGTACCGGCACGTAGCTGGCCGCGGGCGTCCGCGACCGATCCGAGCGCGTCGCACCGGTCGTCCCTGCCGAGGGGCCACGTTGCGGCGAGCGGCAGGATCCTCCCGGTCATCGGGTCACGCAGGTCGGTGTCATTGGTGCGGACAGCGGCATTGAGAGCGCTCATGAGGTCTCCTGACTTCCGCCCGGCGTGAGGGGCGACCTGCCGTTGCCGGGGTGTCCAGCAGGCGGCGAAGGGAAACCGTCCGGAACTCCGTGCGGCCCGACTCGTATCAGGTTCAACGAGATCGGGCAGGGAAACCTTCCCCTGTCCGCACCGTGCAGTGCATTCCAGCGTGAGGTCGGCTTGCACCGCGGGGTGTTCGACGTGGCGGGTCGGCCGTGCCCAGTACGGTCAGGCGGCGAGCATCTGGCGCAGCACGTACTGCAGGATCCCGCCGTGCCGGTAGTACGCCGCCTCCGCCGGGGTGTCGATCCGCACCTTCGCCGTGAACTCCCGTGTGCCGGAGCCTCCGTCCACACGCACCGTCACTTGGTCCGGCGGCGTGTCCGCTCCCGCCAACCCGCTGACCGTGTAGGTCTCCTCACCGGTCAGGCCCAGGCTCTCCCGCGTCTCGCCCGGGAGGAACTGCAGCGGCAGCACGCCCATCCCGATGAGATTCGAGCGGTGGATCCGCTCGAAGGACGTGGCCAGGACCGCGCGCACGCCGAGCAACAGGGTCCCCTTGGCCGCCCAGTCGCGGGAGGACCCGGAACCGTAGTCGGCCCCGGCGATCACCAGCAACGGCACGCCCTCCGAGGCGTAGGCCTGCGCCGCGTCGAAGATGGTCAGCTGTTCCCCGTCCGGCAGGTGCCGGGTGAAGCCGCCCTCCACACCGGGCACGAGCTGGTTGCGCAGCCGGATGTTGGCGAAGGTGCCACGGATCATCACCTCGTGGTTGCCGCGCCGCGAGCCGTAGGAGTTGAAGTCCCGTGGCTGGACGCCGTGGTCCAGCAGGTAGCGACCGGCCGGTGAGTCCTTCTTGATGGCTCCCGCCGGAGAGATGTGGTCGGTGGTGACCGAGTCGCCGAGCACAGCCAGGACCCGGGCGCCGCTGATGTCGCGCAGCGGTTCCGGTTCCCGCGTCATCCCCGTGAAGAACGACGGGGAGCGGACGTAGGTCGAGTCCTCCTGCCACGTGAACATGTCACCGGTGGGGACGTCCATCCCGTTCCAGTTCTCGTCGCCAGCCAGCAGGTCGGCATACCCCTCGGTGAACATCGACGCCTGCAGCGAGCTGCTGACCAGCTCGTCGACCTCCTGCGCGGACGGCCAGAGGTCGCGCAGGTGAACGGGGTTGCCGTCCCGGTCCGTCCCGAGTGGGTCGCGGGTGAGGTCCACGTGCATGCTGCCCGCGAGGGCGTAGGCGACGACGAGCGGAGGCGAGGCGAGGAAGTTCATCTTCGTCTGGGGATGGATCCGTCCCTCGAAGTTGCGGTTCCCGGACAGGACCGAGCTCACGTTGAGGTCGTGCTCGGCGACGGCGTCGGCGACCTCGGGGATGAGCGGCCCGGAGTTGCCGATGCAGGTGGTGCACCCGTAGCCGACGAGGTCGAAGCCGAGCTGGTTGAGGAAGGGCGTCAGCCCGGTGGCCTCGAAGTAGTCGGTCACCACGCGCGAGCCGGGGGCGAGGGAGGTCTTGACCCACGGCTTGCGGGTCAGGCCGCGCTCGACCGCCTTCTTCGCCAGGAGGCCGGCGCCGAGCATCACGGAGGGGTTGGAGGTGTTGGTGCAGGAGGTGATCGCCGCGATGACCACCGACCCGTGGTCGATGGTCGCGGTGCTGCCGTCCTCGAACGTGACCGACACCGGCTGTGAGGGCCACGCGTGGTCCTGACCGCAGGTGCAGGGCGCGACCGGCTTGTCCTCGGGCCGGTCGGTGTCGACGGCGATGGAGTCGCTGGCCGGGAACGACTCCTCGGAGGCCTCGTCGAGTCCCGGTCCGCTGGAGGCCGCGGCGCCGGTGACCTGCTCGGCGAGCAGCGACCGGACGTCGTGGGGGGCCTCCGTCAGGGGGATCCGGTCCTGCGGTCGCTTGGGGCCGGCGATCGACGGCTCGACGGTGGCCAGGTCCAGCTCGATGGTGCGTGAGTAGACCGGCTCCGCGGCCGGGTCGTGCCAGAGGCCCTGCTCCTTGGCATAGGCCTCGACGAGGCGCACCTGGTCCTCCGACCGGCCGGTCAGCCGCAGGTAGTCCAGCGTCACCTGGTCGATCGGGAAGATCGCGCAGGTCGAGCCGTACTCGGGACTCATGTTGCCGAGGGTCGCGCGGTTCGCCAGCGGGACGTTGGCCACACCGGGGCCGAAGAACTCCACGAACTTGCCGACCACCCCGGTCTGCCGGAGCAGCTCGGCGACGGTGAGCACCAGGTCGGTGGCAGTCGACCCGTCCGGCAGCTCGCCCGTGAGCTTGAACCCGAGCACCGGCGGGATCAGCATGCTGATCGGCTGGCCGAGCATGGCGGCCTCGGCCTCGATGCCACCCACGCCCCAGCCGAGCACGCCGAGCCCGTTGACCATCGGGGTGTGCGAGTCGGTGCCGACGAGCGTGTCCGGGTAGGCGACCGCGCCGTTCTCACCGCCACGTGTGAAGATCGTGCGGGCCAGGTACTCCAGGTTGACCTGGTGGCAGATGCCCGTGTCCGGGGGGACCACGAGGAAGTCGTCGAAGGCCTGCTGGGCCCACCGGAGCAGCTGGTAGCGCTCGCCGTTGCGCTGGAACTCCAGGTCGGCGTTGCGCCGGAACGCGTCGGTGCGGCCGAAGACGTCGGCGATCACCGAGTGGTCGATCACCAGCTCCGCCGGCACCAGCGGGTTGATCTTCTGGGGATCACCGCCGAGCGCTGCCATGGCGTCCCGCATCGCGACGAGGTCGACGACGCAGGGCACCCCGGTGAAGTCCTGCATGAGCACGCGGGCGGGGGTGAACTGGATCTCCGACCCGTGCTCTGCGGCGGGGTCCCAGTTGCCGAGCGCCTCGACCTGGTCCGCAGTGACGGTGTGGCCGTCCTCGCAGCGCAGCAGGTTCTCGAGCAGCACCTTGAGGCTGAAGGGCAGGCGCTCGGAGCCGGCCACCTTGTCGAGGCGATGGACCTCGTAGGACTGGTCGCCGACGCCCAGCGTTCCGCGGGCGCCGAAGCTGTTGTGCGACGTGCCGGTGGTGGTCATCTCGTCTCCTTCTTCGCCCGCCCGCTGGTCGGGCGCGGGCCGGGTCCTGCTGTTGTTGCTGGTGATCGGGGAACCCCGGTTCGCGCTCCACCAGCAACGAGCGCACGCCGGGCGGGTGGGGTGGGTCAGAAGCGGACGCCGATGCGACGCCAGCGACGGCCGCTGGTGCCGGGCTCGTTGACGTTGCGCGCCACCCGCGACCGGTAGAGCACGTAGGGGCGCCAGAGGTACCACAGCGGGTAGCTCCACGCGTGCACCAACCGCGTGAACGGCCACAGCAGGAACAGCACCCAGGCGGCGATCGCGTGGATCTGGAAGATGATCGGGGCGCTCTCGGGGACGCCGACGTCGACCACCCCGGTGAACAGGCTGCGGAACCACACCGAGATGGTGTCGCGGTAGTCGTAGCCCTCCGGGGCGTTGATGGCCGTCGTCGCGATGCCGAGCCCGACCATGATCCCCAGCAGGATGAGCGCGATCCAGTCCACCGGTGTGGTGGTCGCCCGGACGCGGGGGATGAGCAGTCGGCGCAGCGCCAGGGCGATGACGCCGCCGATGACGAGGACGGCCGCGAGCAGCCCGGCACTCGCCGAGAACAGGTGGTAGGCGTGCTCGTTGACGCCGATCGCCTCCACCGCCGACTTGGGCACGAGGATGCCGATGACGTGGCCGGAGATCGCGGCGAACGTGCCGTAGTGGAACAGCGGCGCGCCCCACTTGAGCACCCGCTTCTCCTGCAGCTCGGTGGACCGGCTGGTCCAGCCGTACTGGTCGTAGCGCCACCGCCAGATGTGGCCGAGCACGAAGATGGCCATGGCGATGTAGGGCAGGATGACCCACCAGAAGTAGGCCCACGCGTGGCTCATGGCCGCACCTCCTGTCCGAGGTACTCCGGGGGCGCGAACGGCTCGAGACCGACGTCCTCCTTCGGGGGACCGGCCTCCCAGTGCCGGCCGACGACGGCCAGGTCCTCCCGGCGCAGCCGGGGCAGCTGCGCGCACAGGCCGTCGACCAGGTGCGCGTAGGGCGTCTCCGCCTGGTGCAGGGCGCGGCGCAGCAGCTCCAGGTCGCGGCGCTCGGCGCGCAGCAGCGACAGCCCGCGCGGGTGCAGCGACGCGAACTCCAGCACGAGCGGCAGGTAGTCCGGCAGCTCGTCGTCGGTCGGGCGGAAGTCGGCCGCCCGGTAGGCGGTCTTGAAGCCGAGCATCGCCATGCCGCGCTTGCGGGTGTCCCCGTAGCGGTAGTAGGTCAGGTAGAGCGCACAGCGGCGCCGCAGGTCGAACGTCTCGACGTAGTGCTGGGCCACGGCCGTGGGCGGGGTGGCCCGCAGCCAGACCAGGAACCGCTCGAAGCCCTGCCGGCTGCTGCGGGGGGTGATCGCCGCGACCTCGGCGTCCAACTGGTCCAGGCCCTCGAACAACGGGGCCGTCGGATACTGCAGCAGCACCGAGGCGAGCTTGAACGGGCCGACTCCCGTGGTGCTCCTCACGTCGCTGCCCCGCCCTCACCGGGGAACAGGTGCGGCGCGGGGGCCGACCCGTCCCAGCCGAACAGGTTGAAACGCTCCTGACCCTGGCCGTCGCGGAAGGTGGATCCCGACCCCCGCGCGGAGTGGACGCCGCTGCCGGCAGCGGATCCGGGGTGGAAGCTCTCCACCGAGCCGGGGGCACCGCCGCCCATTCCGGGACCACCGGGGGTGTCGAGGCTGCAGAACATCTGCTCGTGCTGGGCCATGAGGCGACCGGCGTCCTCGGCGTGCGCCATCGGGATGACGTAGCGCTCGTCATACTTGGCGATCGCGAGCAGGCGGTAGAGGTCCTCGAGGTCCCGGTTGGTGTGGCCGACCGCCTCGGCGAGGCTGTCCTTCGGCTCCAGCCCCAGCTGCCGGCCGCGCATCAGCGCCCGCACCGCGGCGAGGGTGCGCAGCACCCGCCGGACCGGAACGGTGTCGCCGGCGGTGAACAGGTTGGCGAGGTACTCCACCGGGATCCGCAACGACTCGATGGTCGCGAACACCTGGTCCGGGTCGGCGTCGTCATAGCCCTGGGCGTGCACGATGTCGGCCACCGGTGACAGCGGCGGGATGTACCAGACCATCGGCATCGTGCGGTATTCCGGGTGCAGCGGGAGGGCCACCCGGTGCCGCACCGCCAGCGCATAGGTGGGGGAACGCATCGCGGCGCGGATCCAGTCGTCGTGGATGCCGTCCCGGGCGGCGGCCGCCTGCACCTCGGGGTCGAACGGGTCGAGGAACACGTCGAGCTGGGCCTCGTAGAGGTCCTTGGGGTCCTGGGCGGTGGCCGCCTCGAGCACCTTGTCGGCGTCATAGAGGAGGAGGCCCAGGTAGCGCAGCCGCCCCACGCACGTCTCCGAGCAGACCGTGGGCTGGCCGACCTCGATGCGCGGCGCGCACAGCGTGCACTTCTCGGCCTTGCCGGTGCGGTGGTTGAAGTAGACCTTCTTGTAGGGGCAGCCGGAGACGCAGAAGCGCCAACCGCGGCAACGGTCCTGGTCGACCAGGACGATCCCGTCCTCGTCGCGCTTGTACATCGCGCCGGAGGGGCAGGATGCGACACAGGAGGGGTTCAGGCAGTGCTCGCAGATGCGCGGCAGGTAGAACATGAACGCC
>NZ_DASSTI010000085.1:0-8074 GCF_035708005.1 Segeticoccus sp.
CCTGGGGCTGCCAGCCGGCCGGCAGCGAGTCGGGTAGCCCGAACCGCGCGAACAGCCCGGGCTCGAAGAACGCCGCGACGTGCTTCACCCGGACGCTGACCAAAGAACCATCTCGCGGCTCCTGCGACGTCGCCGCTGAACCATCTCGCGGCTCCTGCGACGTCGCCGCTGAACCATCTCGGGTCAGGGTGAGGACCTGCAGCTGGAACGGGTGGTAGGCGTCGTCCTCGCCGCGCATGTACAGGCCGAACGCGGGCTGGCCGTTCGCCTGTGCCGGCAGCATCCGCATGTCGTGCACGCCGCCGGGGCACTGCGTCGCGATGAGCCGGCCGATCGCGTCGGCGCCGAGGTACCAGCCGTCGAACGGCGGCATCTCCCAGACCGCGTCCTCGGTGAGCATGCTGACGATCGCGTCGATGTCCTTCTCCCAGAACGCGTTCACGTAGCGATCCAGCATCGCCCGCTGTTCCGGCGACTCCGGCTCGGCGACGCTCTCCTCGGTGGGCGCCACCTCCTTGAGCTGGGCGCGGGCCCGCTGCAGCAGGGAGTTGGCGGCCGCCGTGGAGACGCCGACCGCCTCGGCGACCTCGGCGGCCTTCCACGCGAGCACGTCGCGCAGGATCAGCACCGCCCGCTGCCGCGGAGGCAGGTGCTGCAGCGCGGCGACGAACGCCAGCCGGATGCTCTCACGGGACGTCGCCTGGTATGCCGGATCGCTCACCTCGGCAGCCTCACCCGCGCCGGTGCCGACCAGGGAGTCCGGCAGCGGCTCGAGCCAGGGGACCTCGGTGCGCTGGTTGAGCGGGCCCTCCGGGTCGGAACTCGGGGCGCCGAGGCCGGTCGGGAGGGGCCGGCGCTGCTTGCTCTCGAGCGCGGTGAGGCAGGCGTTGGTGGCGATGCGGTGCAGCCATGTGCGCACCGAGGAGCGGCCCTCGAAGCGGTCGTAGGAGCGCCAGGCACGCAGGTAGGTCTCCTGGACGAGGTCCTCGGCGTCCTGCACGGAGCCCAGCATGCGGTAGCAGTGGGCGAGCAGCTCCCGGCGGTACGGGTCGGTGAGGCTCGGGAAGTCGGCCGCGGTCCGGGCAGCTGCGTCGGCGGCACCCGTCGAGGCGTCGGCGTCGGGCAGTGCCCCAGCGGCGTCGGCGGGCTCGGTGGCGCGGTCGAGCACGTTCTCGGTCGTCATGAGCGTCCTCCCTGGGATGTCGTTCTAGTAGACCGCGTCCTGCCGACAAACTCATCGGTGTTTCCCGACGACCGTGCCGACTGAGCTGTGGACGGCTTGTTGCTGAAGGCCGGCCGCTCGGGGCAACCGCGGAAGCTCAGCAACAACGCCCGAGACGACAACTGCCGGGGAGGGCGTTGAGGCCGCGGGCGGTCGGGTAGGGGCACAGCATGATGACCAACGAGCAGGCGCAGCACGACAACCGCGTCGACGACACCGATCAGGACACCGAGCCGAGCATGATGGCGCCCGAGGAGGGCCGGCCGGACGGGGCCGCGGCGCTCAGCGACGACAACGCCGAGGACGCCGGCGTGCCGGGCGTGACGCCCACCGCCCCGCACAACGACGAGCAGCCCGAGACCGACTGAGGGCGCAGACCTCCAGGTCACCGCGGCCGGCGCGGCGACTGCTGGTGGTCGGTCAGTCGGTCGAGGCGGACTGCGCGGCCGACTCGGGCTGGTCGGCCCACCAGCGCCGCAGCTCGGCTGCCGCGGCCTCGGCACCGATCGGGCCCTGGTCGAGCCGGACCTGGAGCAGGTGCTTGTACGCCCGGCCGAGCAGCGGCCCCGGCCTGATGCCGAGCACCTCGGCGATCTCGTTGCCGTTGAGCTCGGGGCGGACGGCGTCGAGCTCCTCCTGCTCCCGGAGCCGGGCGATCCGGACCTCGAGGTCGTCATAGGTCCGCCACAGCCGCTGGGCCTTGCGCGCGTTGCGAGTGGTGCAGTCCGAGCGGGTGAGCAGGTGCAGCCGGGACAGCAGCGGCCCGGCGTCGGTGACGTAGCGGCGCACGGCGGAGTCGGTCCACTGCCCGTCGCCGTACCCGTGGAAGCGCAGGTGCAGCTCGACCAGCCGGCTGACGTCCTTGACCGTCTCCTTGTCGAACCGCAGCGCCTTGAGCCGCTTGCGGGCGAGCTTGGCGCCGACCACCTCGTGGTGGTGGAACGACACGCCACCGCCCTTCTCGAACCGCCGGGTCGCCGGCTTGCCGATGTCGTGCAGCAGCGCAGCGAGCCGGAGCACCAGGTCAGGCCCCACCACCACCTCCGCCTCGGCCGGTCCCGACGCCTCGGCCGGTCCCGACGCCTCGGCCGGTCCCGACGCCTCGGCCACCTGGGCCGGCGTGCTCTCCAACGCGATGGCCTGGTCGAGCACGGTGAGCGTGTGCTCGTAGACGTCCTTGTGCCGGTGGTGCTCGTCGACCTCGAGCTGCAGCGCGGGCAGCTCGGGGAGCACCTCGGCGGCCAGCCCGGTGTCCACCAGCAGCCGCAGGCCCGGCCGCGGCACGGGTGCCAGGAGCAGCTTGACCAGCTCGTCCCGGACCCGCTCGGACGACACGATCTCGATCCGCCCGGCCATCTCGGTCATCGCCTGCCACACCCGCGGCGCCACCTCGAACCCCAGCTGGGCCACGAACCGGGCGGCGCGCAGCATCCGCAGCGGGTCGTCCGAGAACGACTGCTCCGGCGTGCCGGGGGTGTCGATGACCTTCCGGGCGAGGTCGGCCAACCCGTCGTGCGGGTCCACGAAGTGCAGCTGCGGCAGCCGCAGCGCCATCGCGTTGACGGTGAAGTCCCGGCGGACGAGGTCCTCCTCCAGGCTCTCGCCGAAGGCGACCTCGGGCTTGCGGCTGGTGCGGTCGTAGGCGTCGGCGCGGTACGTCGTCACCTCGATCGTCGTCGCGCCCTTGCGCACCCCGATCGTGCCGAAGGCCCGGCCGACGTCCCAGTGGGCGTCCCCCCACGGCGCGAGGACGTCCTCGGTCTGCTCGGGGGTCGCGTCGGTGGTGAAGTCCAGGTCGGGCGACTCCCGGCCCAGGAACGCATCGCGCACCGGACCGCCGACGAGGGCCAGCTCGTGCCCTGCCGCGGCGAACCGCTCCCCCAGCTCGGTCAGCAGCGGGATCACCGGGGCCAGCCGGGTCACCGCGCGCTGCAACAACTCCGCCTCCGACGCCTCGGGCACGGAGGTCACAGGGGGCACGCGCTCGCCGGACACGAGACTCAAGGGTAGGCGACGCAAGGGCGCCCGACCCCACGGCGTCGGGTCACCGGGGGCCGACCCTTCGCTGGTTAGAGTGACGGAATGGACCGCCCCCTCCCACGACCGACCCGGCCGCTGCGCCAGCTGCCGGCCGTGGAGGAGACGTCAGCGGGTGGTGTCATCGTCGATGTCCACGAGGGAATGGCCCGGATCGCCATCATCGCCCGGCGCAACCGGGCCGGGCGGGTCGAGTGGTGCCTGCCGAAGGGGCACATCGAGCCGGGCGAGACGCTCGAGCAGACCGCCGCCCGCGAGGTCGCCGAGGAGACGGGCATCATCGGCATCGTGCTGACCACCCTGGGCACGATCGACTACTGGTTCTCCACCTCCAACCGCCGGGTGCACAAGCGGGTCCACCACTACCTGCTCGAGGCCACCGGGGGTGAGCTCGGCGTGGAGGGCGACCCCGACCACGAGGCGATCGACGCGGCCTGGTTTCCCCTCGACAGCGTCCACACCCGGCTCACCTTCCCCAATGAACGGCGGATCGCCCAGGCGGCCTGGCATCGCCTGGCAGGAAGCCCGTGAGCCGCGCACGTCTCGCGGTGCTCGCGGCCCTCACCCTGGCCCTGCTGCTCGCCGGCGCCACCGGTCTCGCCGGCCCCACCCCCCGCGCCCATGCCGCCGGGATCCACGCCGCCAGCACCCCGCCGAGCCGGAGCGCGGCGGCGGGGCAGACGGTTCCACGTGGAACATCGTCCCCGAGCGTGCAGGTCCACCTGCAGGACGTGGAACCCGGGATCGCCCGCCCCGGCCGCGCCATCCGCTTCACCGGCACGGTGCAGAACACCGGTCCATCCGCCGTGCGCCACCCCGTGGTGCAGCTCCGTGTCGCCGACCGCGGTCTCGACACCCGCGGCCGCCTCGCCGACTGGGCCTCCGGCAAGGACACCGGACCGACCGGCGACGTCGTCGGCCACGCGACCGTCGGCACGGTGCTCCTGCCCGGCGAGGAGCTGCCCTTCACCCTCCACCTCGGCCCGAAGTCGGTGCACCCCAGCCTGTCCTTCGGCACCCTGCCCGCGACCCTCGAGGTCGTCCCCGGTATGCCGTCCCGCCCGGCCGCGCGCAAGCGCCCGTCGTCGGGCGGCGCCGGTGTCGTCGCACAGCCGGGTGCCGCCCCCCTGGGGTCGCTGCGCACCTTCCTGCCGTGGGACCACAGCTCCAGCTACCACCGCCTGCAGATGAGCTGGGTCATCCCGCTGACCCTGCCCTCCGACCCGGCCCTGTTCGGAAAGCCCGGCAGGAACCGCCTCGCCGCGTGGGAGGCCGCCATCGGTCCCGGCTCCCGCATCGACGGGCTGCTCACCGGAACGGCGAACGCCCCGGTGACCTACGTGCTGGACCCGACGATGGTCTCGCCGTACGTCCAAGCGACGCCCACCCCAGGGGCGCCCTCGCCGTCGGGATCGTCCGGCCCCTCGGGTCCCTCGGGTTCGTCCGGGTCGACGGGCTCGAACTCGACCTCGGGATCGTCCGGCCCGTCCGGCCCGTCCGACAACCCCTCCACGGGCGGCGCCGTGCCCACGCCCCAGCCCACCGCCACGAGCAACAGCGAGGCTGGCTCCACCGGCGGCTCCAGCGGCGGTTCCCCCAGCGGCGACCAGACCGGCACCCCGAACGACTCGGGCACGTCGGGCTCCTCCGGCAACCCGGCGGGCGGCAACCCCAGCACCAGCAACCCGAGCGCCTCCACCGCCCCCTCCAGCCCGAGCAGCTCGACCGAGACGAGCCCCACGCCGAACGGCCCGACCTCCTCCTCCAGCCCCACCACCCCGACCACGCCGGGCCCCGAGCAGCAGATCGCCAACCTGGCCGGCGACCTCGCCGCTCGGCTGCGCAATGCCCAGGGACCCGGCCCCGGCCCGGGGCCGACGACCGCCCACCCGCTGTGGACGCTGCCGTCCGGTGACCCGGACCTGGGCGCCGTGGCGGCCGACGGCCAGCACGTCACCGACCTGCCGATCCTGTCCGCCCTCATGCAGCAGAAGGTCCCCTCCAGCCTCGGCACGCACGTCCGCACCGGCATCGCCTGGCCGGTCGGCACCCAGCTGAGCCGGTCGACCGTGACCGAGCTGCGCCGCGCCTACGCCACCGCCCCGCACAAGCTCGCCGCGGCGATCACCCCGCGGGGCACGGTGGTGGACGAGAACTCGGTGACCGGCACGGCGGCATACAAGTCACCGGACGGACTCCCGCTGCTGACGTATGACGAGCGCCTCAGTGCGCTCGCTGCCGGCACCTCCGACCGGGAGGACGGGGGCGCGACGGTCCAGCGGTTCCTGGCCGAGACGATGGCGATCTACCAGCAGCAGCCGGCGGTGAACCGGTCGGTGCTGGTCGCGCCGCCGCGCGGCTTCGCCGGTGACCCGGAGGTGCTGCAGGAGCTGTTCAGCCAGCTGCGGCACACGCCGTGGCTGCAGCCGACCACCACGTCCACCCTGCTCAGCCAGGCCCAGCGCGCCGCGCCGCTGACCCAGCCGCTGCGGACCACCGGCTCGGCCAGCCCACCGCAGGGCAGCAGGGGCATCCCCACCTACCCGACGCCCGGGCGCTCACCGTTGAGCCCGGCACGGCTGGGGGCGCTGCAGTCCGCGATGCGGCAGCTCAACGGCATCTCCGGCATCACCGAGGGCCAGCAGCCCGACCTCGTCGGCCGCCCGGCCGCCAGCGACCGGCAGCTGCTGTCGACCCGCTGGCGCGGGGCGCCGGCGGCGTGGGCCAGGCTCTCCGGGCACGTGCGCGGCGAGACCCGGTCGCTGCTCCGAGCGGTGCACGTGGTCTCCAGCAACGTGAACTTCCTCGCCGACGAGGGCGCCCTGCAGATCACCGTGGTCAACAACCTCAACGCCGACGTGCGCGGGGTGCAGCTCGAGCTGTTCGCCGACAACCCGAACCTGCAGATCGCCCGCCAACCCGGGCTGCTGCACATCGGGGCGCACAGCCGCACCAGCGTGCGGGTCCACGTCTCCGCGCTCGGCGCCGGGGACGTGCCGATCCACTCGGTGCTGACCACCCCGAACGGCACCGTCCTGGGCACGCAGCCGAAGGTGATCGTCCACGTGCAGCCCACAGGATCGTGGATCTACTGGGTCGTGGGTATCGTGGCGGCGCTCATCCTCGCGCTCGGGCTCTTCCGGACGTACCGGCGCGGCCGAGGACAGCAGCGTGACAACGAGAACGGGACGCACGAGACATGAGTGAGGCCCCCGTGAGCGGGGACACCATCAGCGGCGGCAGCGTCGGGCCGGCCGGCAGTGGCGGCGACGCCACCGGTGGCGCGACGGACACGACCGCCGACACCGCCAGCCTGACCCGCAACTCCCTGGCGATGGCCTCGGGCACGATCGTGTCCCGGGTCCTCGGCATGGTGCGCGTGGTCCTGCAGGCCAGCGCCCTGGGCACCGTCGCCATGGCGGCCAACGCCTGGGACATCGCCAACACCCTGCCGAACATCATCCACACCCTGCTGGCCGGCGGGGTGCTCAACGCGATCCTGGTGCCGCAGATCGCCAAGGCGAGCCGGCACGCGGACGGCGGCAAGGACTACGTCGACCGGCTGCTCACCCTGTCGCTGACCGCGCTGGCGGCGGCGACGGTCGTGTTCACGCTGCTCGCGGCGCCGCTGGTCTACATCTACGGCCCCGACCTGCCGGGCAACGCCCAGCACCTCGGGACCGTGTTCGCGCTGATCTGCATGCCGCAGGTGTTCTTCTACGGCCTGTACACGCTGCTGGGGCAGGTGCTCAACGCCCGCAACCAGTTCGCCTCCTTCATGTGGGCGCCGGTGCTCGCCAACGTCGTCGCGATCGGCGGGTTCGGGATCTTCCTGGCCACCCAGGAGCGGGTCGCGCCGGTCGACCAGTGGACGCCGACGATGATCTGGCTGGTCGCCGGGTCGGCCACGATCGGGGTGGCGCTGCAGGCGGCCGTGCTCGTCTGGCCGCTGTGGCGCAAGGGCTTCCGCTACCGCCCCCGCTGGGGATTCCGTGGCGTCGGCCTGCGCAGCGCCTCGCGCGTCGCGATCTGGACCTTCGGGGCCGTCGTGGTCAGCCAGCTGGCCTTCGTCATGGCCTCCAAGGTGCTGGCCGCCGCGGCCGATGAGCACGGAGCCGGGCGCGCGGCATACTCCACCGCGCTGTTGCTGTTCATGCTGCCGCACTCGCTGGTCACGGTCTCCCTCATCACCGCGCTGTTCCCGCGGATGTCGCGGGCGGCGGTCTCCGGGCGGCTGCGCGAGGTGCGCACCGACGTGCGGCACGGGCTGCGGCTCACCGGCGTGGCGACCGTGCCGATCACCATCGCCGGCATCATCCTCGCCCGGCCGATGTCGACCACCATCTTCAGCAGCCTCGCCCACCTGGACGAGTCCTCGGCGCTGGCCGTCGGCGACATCCTCATCGCGATGATGACCGCGCTCATCCCGTTCGGGCTGTTCTTCCTCGTGCAGCGGGTGTACTACGCGTTCGAGGACGCCAAGACCCCGTTCTGGTTCCAGGTCATCATCAGCGGCATCGCGACGATCGCGAACGTCATCGTGCTGTTCACCGTCCCCGCCCGCTGGATGGCGGTCGGCGCCGGCGCGGCCCTGTCCCTGGGCAACGTCGTCGGGTCGGTCGCGAGCTTCGTCTGGATGCGCCGTCGCCTCGGCGGGCTGCGGGTGTATGACGTGGTCCGCACCTACGTGCGCCTCACGCTCGCCTCGGTGCTGGCCGCCGTCGTCACGCTGGCGATCATCTTCGGGCTCGACCACGTGCTGGCCGGCAAGCTGCTCGCCTTCACGATCCTGGTGCTCGGCGGCGGGGCGTTCCT
>NZ_DASSTI010000086.1:0-21425 GCF_035708005.1 Segeticoccus sp.
CAGCCGCACGACCTGCGGGTCGTGGTCGGAGTCCTGGTCGTGGAACTCACTGTTGGTGTGCACCACGTCGTAGTCGTATGCCGGGTGCTTGGCTCCCGGGGGAGCCACCGTGAGTGCCGGGCTGAGCAGGATGTGGTCGAGCACCTGGCTGTTGCCCTCGTAGACGTAGGTGTAGCGCTCGGCGGGCGCCAGGGTGCGCGGCAGGTCGGTCAGCTTCGTGTCACCGGACCCGACGAGGATGTCGGCGGTCTCGCTGAACTCGAAGTCGTTGAGGTCGCCGAGCACCACGACGTTGGCCGAGGGGTCCGCCGAGAGCAACCCGTCGACGAAGTCGCGGACCTCGTGCGCCTGCTGGTGCCGCTGGGGCTCGGAGAACCGCTCCGGCGGCTGCCACTTGCCGAACAGCGGGTCGTCGCCGCCCTTGGAGTTGAAGTGGTTGGCGATCGCGAACACCGTCGTGCCACGGAAGGTGAACTCGCCGACCAGCGGCTTGCGGGAGTCGTCCCACGCCGAGCTGGTCGGGTCGATGCGGCCAGGGGAGTGGGTCAGGTGGGCCCGGCCGTCCTCGGTGTAGACCCCGGTCGCTGTGGTCGCGTCGCCCGGGGCGTGGTCGACGAACTGCACGTCGCGGTCCGGGCGGTAGAGGAAGACCGAGCGGATGTTGCCGCCGGGCTGCCCGCCGTCCTGGTCGTTGACCGGGTTGACCCAGCGCGCCTCGTAGGCCGGCCCGCCCGCGGCCCGGATCGCCGCGGTCAGCTTGGCCAGGGTGGTCGAGGAGTCGACGACCCCGTCGTCCTGCGCTCCGTTGTTGTCCTGGATCTCCTCCAGGGCGAGGATGTCGGGGCTCTTCAGGTTGTGCACGATCTGGCCGGCGAGGCGCTCGAACTTCTCCGACGGGTTGGTCGGTGCGAGGTTCTCCACGTTGAACGTGGCGACGGCCAGCTGGTTGTTGGTCTGCGGCGTGGTGACCTCCCGCTGCAGGCCAGCCGGGTTCAGCGTGCCGAGCGACGTCGCCTCCAGCATGTAGTTGCTGAAGTTGTAGTCGAGCACGCCGACCGTCTCACCGGCCAGCACGTCGCCGACGTCCGCGCGCGGCGTGCGCAGGCTCGAGTCGAGGGTGGTGACGATGACCCGCATGGAGTTCGGGTGGTCGTAGCCGCTGTAGACCACCCCGCCGTGGATGCTCCGCTGCGCCTCGACGTTCTGCGCGGGCACGACCGGCAGTTCGCCGTACTTGTTGGTGGGGCCGACCGCCTCGGCGTCGTCGACCGCGACGCGCATGCCCTCCATCGACTCGTAGAAGTCGATGGCGTTGGTCTCCGGGTCGAAGGCCACACCCGCGTACTCGACCGAGCCCGGGCTTCCGGCATACACGGTGTGTTGTGGGGCGATGCGGTCCTTGCCGATTACGGCCGGGGCGGGCAACGGGTTGTGGTGGGACTCCACCGTCACCGTCGGCCCGGTGATCTCGGTGGTGGTGAGGTTGTCCTTCGCGCCACCGGGCCGGTACTCGGCCACGGACCCGTCCACGGTGACACGGTCGCGGACGGCCACCGAACTGGCGGCGCCCTTCCCGAACACGTAGATGCCCTCACTGGTCGCCGGATTGTCGTCCGGCTCGGTGGACTGCAGGTAGAAGCCGTCGCTGGTCTTCGCGGTCACCACGCCGGGCACGTTCGTGACGTTCTTGCCGCGCAACGGAGACAGGTGGCTCGCGCCCTGGATCTCGGCGACGGTTGCGTCTGTGGTGGGCGGCGGCGGGGCCGTGGAGCAGTCGACGACGGTCGAGTCGGTGTTCTCCGGGCTGGGCGTGCCGACGGTGAAGTCGGTGGCGTTGTTGTCGGTGTCGTAGCAGGCGCTCTTGCGCGCCACGGAGGTGGTGTTGCCCGTCGCCGGTGCGGGGGCCTTCTCGTAGCGACCTGCGCTGCCCCAGCCGACCAGGTCCACCAGGTTGCCGGCTGCGTCCAGCACGCCGACTGCCGCGGCACTGCCCGACATGGCGATGGTCCCGGTCGCGTCCGGGGTGGGCAGCGCCTCGGTGCCCCCGCTGCCGTCGGCCTCCTGCACCAGGTAGTGCCGCCCGGCACCGAGGTTGCCCGTGAGTGGTGTGGTTGCGTAGGGCGGGTCGGACGGCCCCCATCTCGAGGGCCAGTAGGCGACCTTCCACCCGGACAGGTCGACCGCGCTGTCGCCGAGGTTGAACAGCTCGATGAAGTCATTCGTCAAGGTGGCGCCGGAGTTGCCGCCACCTCCGTACGCCTCGGAGACCACGACGTTGGGGGAGACGGCGTGGGCCGGGGGAGCGACGGCAGCCAGGCAGCCGACGCCGAGGAGGGGGGCCGCGAGGATCGCCCAGCGGCGCAGACGGGGAGCAGGCAGGGTGAGTGCTGGCATGGATCGTGACTCTAGAGCCGCTGCCGCGACCACCGGAAGGGAGCAGCGCGTCAAGACTCGGCAAACTCGTGCGGCGAGATGTGGCAGGCTCGGCCCGGTGAGCGCAGACGCGAGGACGCTGGAGCTGCCGGGGCTCGACGGGACGGTCCGGAAGGTGCGGGTGTCGAGTCCGGACCGGGTCATGTGGCCGCAGGCCGGGATCACCAAGGGCGAGCTGGCCGACTACGTCGTGGCCGTGCAGGACGGACTGTTGCGCGCGGTCGGCGACCGGCCGGTCACCCTGCAGCGCTTCCCGAACGGCATCGAGGGCGAGGAGTTCTTCTCCAAGAACCCACCCCGCGGCGCGCCGGAGTGGGCGCGGACCGTGATGTGCACCTACCCGTCGGGGCGGCGTCACCCGCAGCTGGTCGCCGACGAGATCGCCACGGTGGTCTGGATGGTGCAGATGAACACCGTCACCTTCCACCCGTGGCCGGTGCGCGCGGAGGACAACGACAACCCCGATGAGCTGCGCATCGACCTCGACCCGCAGCCGGGGCGTGGGTTCACGGATGCGGTCGAGGCGGCATACGGACTGAAGGCGCTGCTCGAGGAACTGGGCCTCACGCCGTGGGCCAAGACGAGCGGCAACCGGGGAGTGCACGTCTACTGCCGGGTCAAGCCGACGCACGAGTTCCTGGACGTGCGGCACGGCGTCATCGGCATCGCGCGTGAGCTCGAGCGTCGTATGCCGGAGCTCGTCACCTCGGCGTGGTGGAAGGAGGAGCGGGGCGAGAAGGTCTTCGTCGACTTCAACCAGGCCTGCCGCGACCGAACCATCGCCGCGGCCTACTCCCCGCGGCCGCTGGCCGGCGCGCCGGTGTCGACACCCGTGGCCTGGGACGAGCTGCGTGCGGTGGAGCCGCAGGCGTTCACGGTCCGCACCGTCCCGCAGCTCCTCGCCACCCAAGGTGATGCGTGGGCCGGGATCGACGACGCTATCGGCGATGTCAGTTCCGCTATCGCCTTGTGGGACAAGGACGTCCAGGAGCGGAGGCTCGGGGAGATGCCGTTCCCGCCGGACTATCCGAAGATGCCGGGGGAGCCGCCCCGCGTGCAGCCCAGCAAGAAGAACCCGAAGAACTGGCAGGGCGCCTAGCGCCGCAGGGATGCGTTACCTCACGGCGGACGTCGCGGACCGATTCCGGGGACGGTCCACCAGCGGGTCGTCGTGGGGAGGGCGGGGCGACGCGTCGCCTCGTACGCGAGAATGGCGTCCTCGTGGATCAGGGTGAGGGCGATCGCGTCGTGACCGGACAGCAGCCGCTCCCGAGCCTCCGCGGGGACGGTGAAGTGAGCCTCGAGGTCCCCGGCGCGGACCACGCACTCCTCGAGGTCCACCGTGACCGGCACGGCGGGATCCCGCTCGAGCAGATCCCACAGCTCCTCGACCACAGGGGCGGGGAGGACGACCGGCAACAGACCGTTCTCGTAGGCGTTCCCGGTGAAGATGTCCCCGAAACGGGGAGCGACCACGGCACGAAAGCCGTAGTCGATGAGCGCATAGACCGCGCCCTCTCGTGAGGATCCCGTGCCGAAGTCCGTTCCCGCAACAAGGATCGTCGCCGTGTCGTAGGGCGAACGGTTGAGCACGAAGCCTGCGTCGTCGCGCCAGTCCGCGAAGAGGTCCTGGCCGTACCCAGCCTTGGTGAGCCGGGTGAGGAAGCGGACCGGCATGATCTGGTCGGTGTCCACATTGCTCATCCGCAACGGGGCTGCCTGTCCGGTGTGGACGGTGAACTTCTCCATCAGCACCCCACGTCACTCGGCGCCGCGAGCCTGCCAGCGACGGCGCTGGCAGCTGCGACGGCGGGGGAGACGACGTGGGTGCGTGCGCCCTTGCCCTGTCGTCCCTCGAAGTTGCGGTTGTTGGTCGAGGCGGCGCGCTGGCCCGGGCTCAGCCGGTCCTCGTTGACTGCCGCACACAGGGAGCACCCCGACGTCCGCAGCTGGACGCCTGCCGCGGTGAAGATCTCCTCCAGGCCCTCGGCAACCGCCTGCTCGCGGACGGCGTCCGAGCCGGGGACGAGGTAGAACGCCACCCCCGGGGCCACGCGCCGGCCGCGGAGGACCTCGGCCGAGGCTCGGAGGTCCTCGATCCGGCCGTTCGTGCACGAGCCGACGAAGACCGCGTCGATCGGTATGTCGCGCAGGGACGTGCCGGGCTCGAGGTCCATGTAGGCGAGGGCCCGCTCGGCCGCCGCGCGTTCCACGGGATCGGTCATCGACGCGGGATCCGGGACCGTGGAGTCGAGCGGGACAGCCTGCGCGGGGTTGGTGCCCCAGGTGACAAAGGGACTGATCGTGTCGCCGTCGAGGGTGACCTCCTTGTCGAACTCGGCGTCGTCGTCGGTCCTGAGGCCGAGCCAGTACTCGACCTCGTTGTCCCACGCGCGACCGGTGGGGGCGTGCGGCCGGCCCCGCAGGTAGTCGATCGTCTTCTCGTCCGGGGCGATCACTCCGCTGCGGGACCCTGCTTCCACCGTCATGTTGCACACGGTCATGCGCGCCTCCATGGAGAGGGCCTCGATCGCGGTCCCCTGGTACTCGACGACGTGCCCTTGGGCGCCGGCGGTGCCGATCCGCGCGATCAGGGCGAGGATGAGGTCCTTGCCGGTGACCCCGGGCGCAAGCTGGCCGGTCACGGTCACCCGCATGGTCTTCGGACGGGCCAGGGAGAGGGTCTGGGTGGCCAGGACGTGCTCGACCTGCGAGGTGCCGATGCCGAACGCCAAGGCTCCGAAGGCGCCCATGGTCGTGGTGTGCGAGTCGCAGCAGACCACGGTCATGCCGGGGTGGACCAGACCCAGCTCCGGCCCGATGACGTGGACGATCCCGCGGCGGGGGTCACCGCGACGGTAGACCTCGATGCCGTACCGGTCACAGTTCTCGGCCAGCAGGGCGGCCTGCGTGCGCATCGCAGGATCCTCGATGACCTTGAACAGATCGACCGTGGGGACGAGGTGGTCCTCGGTTCCGAGGGTGAGGTCCGGTCGCCGCACCGTCCGGCCGGACGACCGCAGGCCCTCGAACGCGATCGGGGTGTTGACCTCGTGGAGAAGATGCAGGTCGATGTAGAGCAGGCCGGCGGCGCCCGGCTCGGACCAGACGATGTGGTTGCGCCAGATCTTCTCGGTGAGTGTCTCGCCCATGCGGCCTTCCCTTCAGCGGCCTCGCGCAGTCTGCGGCTGGTACAGCGGGTGCGTCACTGCTGCGGCAGGTACTGGTTGGTGTACGTCTTGGACAGGTCGATGTCGTTCGAGACCACGCCGCCGCTCACCAGCTGCTTCAGCACGGCCTGGGCTCCTTGCTTGGTGACCGCGCCGTTCGTGTCGAACCCGGGCTTCGTGTTGTTCACGGCCTTCGCGTAGAGGGACGGCTTGTCGCCGACGAACTCGGGAGGCATCTTGGCCGCGATCTGCTGCGCGTTGTGCGTCCGTATCCACGTCAGCGTCTTGACGATGGCGGACGCCAGCTTCCTGGCGGTGTCCGGGTTCTGCTTGAGCCAGTCGTTGGGCGCTGTGAGGCAGGTGAACGGGTAGTTCGAGACCCCCATCGCTTGCTCGGTGCCCTGCTTGGTGCGCGCATCGGCGAGCAGCCGCAACTGACCTCCCGCGCGGGACTTGGTCACGGTCACGTCGGGCTCGGCCATCACCGCTGCGTAGACCTTGCCCTGTTCCATCGCCGACACGGCGGTTGATCCGACGCCCACCGCGACGATGCTGACGCTGTCGGACTTCATCCCGGCCTTGCCGAGCAGGTGGTCCAGGAAGAACTCCGTGCCCGACCCCGGAGCGGTGACGCCAACCGGCTTGCCCTTGAGGTCGGCGATCGACGACACCTCGTTCCGGTGCTTGGGCGAGACCGCGAGGACCAGGCTCGGGAGTGCGAGGTAGTTCACGAAGCAGGAGACGTCCTTGTGCTTGCCCTGCAGCTGGATCGCGTGGTCGTAGGACGTCGCGGTGATCTGGGCGCTGCCACCGAGCATGGCCTCGATCGCCTTGGAGCCGCCGTCGAAGTTGAGCAGTTTGGGGTCGACTCCCGCCTGCTTGTAGTAGCCGAGCTGTTGGGCGAGGGTCACGGGCAGGTAGACCAGAGCGCTCTGGCCGCCGACAGCGATGGTGAGCTGGCTGCTGTTCCCGCCGGCTGCGGCGTTGTTGCCGGCCGTTGCCGCGCCCTGCTGCCCGGATGGCTGTCCGGCGCCGGAGCTTCCGCCGGCGCAGCCGGCGATGGCGATGGTGGTGCTCGCGGCGAGCGTCGCGGCGAGGACTACTGTCCCGTGGGCCTTGCTTCGTGGCATGGTGGTTTCCTTTTCTGCCGCTGAAGGATGGGAGTGGGGTGGGTTAGGTGAGTTGGCCTGCTTCGTCAGTGGCACGAGTGGGCTGCCACCGAAGCAGGTAGGACTCGGCGCGGTTCACGATGAGGTCGATCAGGACGACCGCGACGGTGAGGATCAGCATCCCGGCGAAGACGCCGGTGGTGTCGAAGGTCAGCTCGGATCGGGCGATGATGTAGCCCACGCCGCGGTTGGCGCCCAGGTACTCGGATACGGTCGCGGCGGTCAGCGCGAACCCGATGCTGATGTGCAGGCTCGAGAAGATCCAGGTCAGAGCGCTGGGCAGGTAGACGTGCCGGAACTTCTGGGCCTCGGACGCGCCGAGCATGTGGACGTTGTCCAAGCAGGTCTGGTCGACCTCCTGCACGCCGCGGAAGACGTTGAAGAAGACGATGAAGAAGACGACGGTGACGCCGAGCGCGACCTTGGAGGTCATTCCGAGGCCGAACCAGAGGAGGAAGATCGGCGCGAGGACGATCCGCGGGAGGGCGTTGAAGGCCTTGATGATCGGATCGAGGACCCGGGCGAACCACTGCAGTCGGGCGAGCACGAAGCCGACCACGAGGCCGAGCAGCGTGCCCAGGACGAAGCCGAGCGCTGTCTCCTCCAGGGTGGTGGCCAGGTCGTCCAGGATGTACCCGGTGCGGAACCACTCCCAGGCGCGGGCGAAGATGTCGCTCGGTTTGCTGAAGAAGAAGGGGTCCATGACGCCGGTGCTGGTCAGGAGCTGCCACAGGGCGAAGATGGCGGCGATGAGCAGCACCCGTGCGACGATGACTCCACCGCGCCCGTGGGCGAGGGAACGGACGGAGCGCGCGCGGGTCCGCCGTTGTGTGACGCCGGTTTGGCTGACGGAGGATTCCTGGTCTGTTGTCGAGGAGATGCCTGTGGAGGTCATGGCGTCATCCGTTCCGAGTCGGTTCCTGCGACCGGGCATAGCTGGTGGCCACCTCTTCCTTCAGCCGCGACCAGATCCTCAGGTAGATCTCTTGGAACGCGTCCGTCGTTCGGATGTCGAGCAGGTTGCGGGGCCGCGGCAGATCGATCTCGTATCGGGCGACGACGGTGCTGCCGGGCCCCGCGGACATGAGCAGGACTTCGTCGGAGAGTGAGATCGCCTCATCGAGGTCGTGCGTGATGAAGAGGACCGTCTTGGTCGACTCGCCCCAGAGCTGGAGCAGTTCGTCCTCCATCATCTTGCGGGTCTGCACGTCCAGCGCCGAGAAGGGCTCGTCCATGAGCAGCAGGTCGGGGTCGACGATCCAGCTCTGCGCGATGGCCGCTCGTTTGCGCATGCCCCCGGAGAGCTGGTGCGGATAGCTGCGCTCCACTCGGGAGAGCCCCACCCGAGCGAGCCAGTCGCTGGCGCGTGCCCGGGCTTCGTCTCTGTGGACGTGCCGGAAGCGAAGGCCGAGTGCGACGTTGTCGATGATGTTCTTCCACGGAAGCAGGGCATCCTGCTGGAACATGTAGGACGCATGGGAGTTCCGTCCCTCCAGCGTGGCCCCGAAGGAGTGGATACGGCCCACCGTCGGCGCCAGCAGGCCGGCGGCCATGTTCAGGACGGTGGACTTGCCGCAGCCACTGGGGCCGACGATGGAGACGAAGCGCCCGTGTCGGGCACAGAGGTCGACGTCCCGAACGGCCGTGTAGCCACCTCCGTCCTCGGCGCGGAACGACTTGCCGACGCCGTGGAAGGAGATCACGTCCGTTCTCGCAGCGGGCGGGCGAAGGTCTTGGACCGCTTCAGACATGGTCTACGACCTCCTGCTGCTCGGCGCCCGGGGTGGTGTGGGAGCGCGACTCGAGGGGAGTGGCCCGGGCCAGGGCATCGCGCAGGAGCCGGTCGGCGCCGGCGAGCCGATCAGGGTCCACACCCGGGTCGTGGCCGCGGGCCAGGAGGTGTCGCACCAGGGTGGCCGTATCGAGGTTGCCCGCAGCTCCCGGAGCGAACGGGCATCCGCCGATGCCGGCGAGGGAGCTGTCGAAGCGGGTGATGCCGGCCTCGATCGCCGCATCGACCGTGGTGAGCGCCTGGCCGCGGCCATCGTGCAGGTGCAGGTTCAACTGCACGTTGGGCCACGCCTCCAGCACCGCCTCGACGGAGCTCATCACCGTTTCCGTCGTGGCCGTGCCGAGCGTGTCGGCCAGGCCC
Organism: Segeticoccus sp.; assembly: GCF_035708005.1. NCBI lineage: Bacteria > Bacillati > Actinomycetota > Actinomycetes > Micrococcales > Intrasporangiaceae > Segeticoccus > Segeticoccus sp. The sequence continues at coordinate 8,925 of NZ_DASSTI010000086.1, forward strand.
ACGTGCTGGACACCGAGTTCCTTGAGCCGGAGCACCAGGTCGACCAGCCGCTGCGGAGGGATCATCCCGTCATAGGGGCACACGAAGGCGGTGGCGATACCGACCGTGATGTCGGCGTGGGGGTGGTCGCTGACGGCCCCGGCAACGTCCTCCAGCGCTCGTGCGGTCGGGCGACCGGCATTCGCCCGGCTGTGGCCCTCGCTGGCGGACACCGCGACCCGCACCTCGTCCACGCCGGCCTCGACGGCGCGGGTCCCGCCCCGCCGGTTCAGGGCCAGACCGACGGTGCGGACCCGCGGCTCGTGCCAGGCCTCCATGAACTCGTCTGCGTCGGCCATCTGCGGCACCTTCGCCGGATGGACGAAGGAGACCGCTTCCAGACGCGAGATCCCGGCGTCGGTCAGAGCGTGGCCCAGCTGAATCTTGTCCGCAGTTCGCACGAGGAGCGGTTGGTCCTGCAGCCCGTCGCGCAGGACGACCTCGGTCAGTTCGATACGCATCCTCAGATCACGCCTGCCTCTCGAAGGGACTGGATCCGTGCTTGGTCGGCGCCGAGCACCTCGTGCAGGACCTCGTCGGTGTGGGCTCCCAGCTCGGGCCCGACCCACCGCAGCTGGCCCTCCTGGCCGGGAAGCACCGGGACGACTCCGGGAAAGCGGATCTCCTCCGGTTCGTCGTCGATGCTCACGGTGGCCCTGCGCACCATTCCCCGCGCGAGGTAGTGCTCGTCGCGAGCGATCTGGGCGGCGTCATACACCGGCGCAGACGGGACCCGGGCGTCGGCCAGGACCTTCAGGGCCGAGTTCACATCTTGAGAGGAGGTCCACGTCGTGATGGCGCCCTCGATCTCCTCCTCGTGGCGGGCGCGGCCGTCGCCGTCCTGCAGCCGGGGGTCCACCGCGAGGTCATCGCGTCCGATCGCCTGCATGAGCCGCCGGAAGACGCCGTTGGCGTTCCCCCCGATGATCACCGACTTGCCGTCGAGGCAGGGGTAGTCGCCCGTGGGAACGACGCCCGGCAGGCGGCCGCCGCTGCGCTCACGGACGATCCCGTAGGCGTCGTAGTCCGGGACGAGGGACTCCAGGAGGGAGAAGACCGCCTCATAGAGAGCGACATCGACGACGTGAGGGCTGTCGCCGAGGGAAGGACCACGGGCCTTGCGCAGCAGGAGCATCAGCGCCCCGATGACGCCGTACAGCCCGGCGACCGTGTCGGCCATGCTGGCGGCCGGCCGGACCGGCTCGCCGTCAGGGCTACCGGTGATGTAGCGCAGCCCGCCGAATGCCTCAGCTGCGCTTCCGAAGCCGGCCTCGTCCTTGCGCGGTCCCGTCTGGCCGTATCCGGAGATGCGCACCAGCACCACGTCGGGGTTCCGTTCCTGGAGCGCTTCTGGCCCGAGACCCCACCGTTCCAGCGTTCCCGGTCGGAAGTTCTCCACCACCACGTCCGCCTGTGCGACGAGCTCGAGCACGAGGTCCCGGCCGCTCGGGGAGTTCAGGTCGATCGTGACCGAGCGCTTGTTGCGGGCGAGGGTGCGGAACATCATCGAGGTGCTGCCGCGGGTCATCCGCCAGTGCCGCACCTCGTCACCGGCGCCCGGCCGCTCAATCTTGATGACATCCGCACCGAAGTCCGCGAAGAGGCGACAGGCGAAGGGCGCTGCCACGAAGTTGCCCAACTCCAGAACGCGAATCCCTGTCAGGAGCCCCGTTGGTCCGTCCCGCATAGACACTGCCTTTCGTGCTCTTCAAATAGTGAGAAGCCAAGGTCAGGATGTGCAATTGGAAAATAGCGGGGGGCGGACGTCCGTGACAAGGGGTTGGGCCACCCATCCTGCGCTGCGGTCGTGCCGGCCGGGCATGCACTCCGCCGGCAGTGTCGGCAAACTGCCGTCCATGAAGTGGATCCGAGCCAGCCTCAGTGCCCTGCCGCTCCTGGCGACCGGAGGCGTCGCCGCCTTCGACGTGCTGCAACGCAAACATGCCCTGTTGTGGAATTTCCCGGTGATCGGGCACTTCCGCTACCTGCTGGAGTCGATCGGACCCGAGCTGCGGCAATACATCGTCACCTCCAACGACGAGGAACGCCCGTTCAGCCGCGACCAGCGGCGCTGGGTCTACGCCTCGAGCAAGATGGAGAACAACTACTTCGGCTTCGGCACGGACAACGACCTCGAGCACACCGCCGGCTACCCGATCATCAAGCAGCGAACCTTCTCCTCAGTGGTTCCGCCCTCGGGCATCCACGCCGGCGAGGAGGTCTGGCTACCGTCGGCCAAGGTGCTCGGCGCGGCCCGGGGGCGAGCCAAGGCCTTCCGGCCGAACTCCGTGGTGAACGTCTCGGCCATGAGCTACGGCTCGCTGTCGGCGCAGGCGGTCGAGGCGATCAACCGCGGTGTCGCGATCTGTGACGCGGTGCAGAACACGGGGGAGGGCGGTCTCTCCCGCCACCACCGCCAGGGCGGCGACCTCGTCTTCCAGATCGGCACGGCCTACTTCGGCTGTCGCGACGAGCAGGGGCGCTTCGACCTCGCGCGGCTGAAGGAGCTCGTCGCCGGTGCCCCGGTGCGCGCCATCGAGATCAAGCTGAGCCAAGGCGCCAAGCCGGGCCTCGGTGGGGTGCTGCCGGGTGTGAAGGTCACACCGGCGATCGCAGAGGCGCGTGGCGTCCCGGTGGGGCAGACGTGCATCAGCCCGTCCCGGCACGCGGAGTTCAGCGACGTCGACAGCATGCTCGACTGGGTCGAGCTGCTCGCCAGCGAGACGGGACTGCCGGTGGGGATCAAGTCGGCAGTCGGGGCGGACCGGTTCTGGGAGAACCTCGTCCACGAGATGGCGACCAGCGGTCGTGGCGTCGACTTCATCACGGTCGACGGCGGCGAAGGTGGGACCGGGGCGGCGCCGCTCACGTTCAGTGACTCGGTGTCGTTGCCGTTCCGGGTGGGGTTCGCCCGCGTCTACTCACGGTTCGCTCGCGCCGGGCTCACCGACCGCGTGACGTTCGTCGGCTCGGGCAAGCTCGGGCTGCCCGACAACGCCATGGTGGCCTTCGCCCTGGGCTGCGACATGGTGAACGTCGCGCGGGAGGCGATGCTGTCGGTCGGGTGCATCCAGTCGCAGCGGTGCCACACCGACCGGTGTCCCACGGGCGTGGCCACGCAGGACCCGTGGCTGACCCGGGGACTGGACCCGACGCTGAAGTCGGTGCGACTGGCCAACTACGTGCGCACCCTACGGCGGGACCTGGTCAAGGTGTCCGAGGCGTGTGGCGTCTACCACCCGGGACTGGTCACCGCCGACGACATCGAGCTGCTCGACGGCACCAGGTCCGGGCGATCGATCCGTGAGGTCTACGGCTACGAGCCCGGTTGGGGGGTTCCCTCCGATGCGGACCGCGAGGCACTCCATGCGCTGCTGTCCCGAACCGCGCCAGAGGGAGGCGGCGCTCCGGCGTCGCCCGCCCGCGTCTGAGGTGGTGCCCGGCCGTCGCGGCCGGGCACCACCCCAATCGGTGGGTCAGAACGCGGAGACGCCGTTGGGCGTGCCGAGCCCGGTCGGCCCGTCCCAACCGCTGCGGGCCGTGCACCACTGCGTGGTCGGGCAGGAGCCGTTCGAGCCGCTCGTCACGTCGTTGAGCGCCGAGGAGTTCTGGTACGGATAGGCGTTCGCGTAGCCGGCTGTCTTGCCCGACAGGGCGTAGACCGATGCGATGATCGGGGCCGACGCGCTCGTACCGCCGAACGTCATCCAGCCGGACGATCCGCGGTAGGCGGTCGAGTCGTAGACCGCCACCCCGGTGTAGGGGTCGGCCACGGCCGAGACGTCCGCCATGGCTCGCTTGCTGCAGCCGGTGTCGTAGCCGGCTGCGTCGGGCAGCGCTGTGTTGTAGGTCGAGCAACCGGAGCCTGCTCCGGACCAGACCGTCTCGCTCCAGCCGCGGGCGTTCGAGGCGGTGTGCAGGCTGGTGCCGCCCACGGCCGTCACGTAGGACGACGAGGCGGGGTAGGAGCCACCCTGGTAGCCGTTGTCCCCGGTGGACGCGGTCACAGCGATGCCCGGGTGGTCGTAGTACCTGCCGTAGGTGGCGTCCGAGGCGTCGCTGCCGCCGTAGCTGTTGGAGATCGCCACGACGCCCGGCCAGCTCGCGGCGGTCTGAACCGCCGCGCCGAGGTTGGCGAACGACGCGGAGTCGGCCTCGACCAACAGGATGTGGCAGTCCGGGCAGGTCGCCGACACCATGTCGAGGTCGAGCGAGATCTCCTGTGCCCAACCGGCGTCCTTGCGCGGCGGCGCGCTCGTCCCGCGCTGGTTCACCTTGGTGAAGCAGCCATTCGCCGTGGTGCACGGCGGCAGCCCGTAGTGCGAGCGGTAGGTCGCGAGGTCCTGCTCGGCCGTCGGGTCGTCGTAGGCATCGACGATCGCCACGGTCCGACCACCGGATGTGGCGCCGGCGAGGTGGTAGGCGGACTGCAGGTCGGCCGGACCGTAGCCGGTCGGTGTCGAGGTCGCGGTGGGCTTGCCCTTGGCATTGGTCCGGACCAGGGCGTGGCAGGAGGCGTTGCCCGGGGTGGGCAGGGCACACACCCGCGCGGCGTGCGCCTGACCCGTCGGCGACGGTGCGGCGACCGCCGGGGTGAGGGCTGCCAGGGAGGTGGCCGTGGCGAGTGCGGTGGTCACGGCGAGGAATGCGCTCTTGCGCATGGATCGACCTTCTTTCCGGTTCACGGAGGGCCCCGAGCGCAGACCACTGTGCGCCGCGCGTGGCGCCGAAACCACCGTGAAATCACCGGTGTTCGGTCAAGATTCGTGCCTAGTCCGGTCAGGAAAGAGTCAACTCGTGCTGGCGGGGTGCGAGCGAGCGACGCGGTATGCCGGACCGGCTCGCGTCACCGTTGGAGCACGTCGCCGAGGTCGTAGGCGACGGCACGGTCGACCTGCTCGAGTGTGCACGACTCCGGGTCACGGTCGGGGCGCCACCGCAGGAACGTGACCGCGTGGCGGAACCGCAGGCCCTCCATCTGGTCGAACTTCACCTCGACGACGCGCTCGGGACGTAGCCGGACGAAGCTCACGTCCTTGTTCGCGCTGAACCGGGACCGGTCGGTCTCCCCGTGGAGGGCGTTGCCGGCGTCGTCACGGGCGACCCAGGGCTCGAGTTCGTCGACCAGCTCCGCCCGGCGCGTCATGGTGAACGCGGAGATGCCGCCGACGTTGAACAGGTGGCCCTGGTCGTCATACATGCCCAGGAGCAGGGAGCCGACACCGATGCCGGACTTGTGGATCCGGTAGCCCACGACGACCGCTTCAGCGGTCCGCGAGTGCTTGATCTTGAGCATGACGCGCTTGCCCGGCTGGTAGGTGAGCCGCAGCGGCTTGGCGACCACGCCGTCCAGCCCCGCGCCCTCGAACCGCTGGAACCAGTCGACGGCGAGGTCGCGGTCGCGCGTGACGCGGGTCAGGTGGACGGAGGCGTCTGTGGCCAGCCCGTCGAGCGCCTCCTCGAGCCGGTCCCGGCGCCGCTCGAAGGGTGCGGCCATCAGGCTCTCGGCGCCGAGGGCGAGCACGTCGAAGCAGACCAGCTCGGCGGGAGTCTCCTTGGAGAGCTTGGTGATCCGTGACGCCGCGGGGTGGATGCGCTGGCTGAGGCGTTCCCAGTCGAGCCGCTGTGCGCCCGGCTCCCCGGCGCGCACGACCACTTCGCAGTCCACGGCGCAGCGCCGCGGCAGGTGTTGCCGGACGGCGTCGACGACCTCCGGGAAGTAGCGGGTGAGCGGCTTGGAGCCGCGGCTGGCGAGCTCCACCTCGTCACCGTCCCGCAGCACGATGCACCGGAAGCCATCCCACTTCGGCTCGTAGGACAGTCCGCCGGCCACCGAGTCGGCGGCCGGCACGTCCGGCACGGCCTTGGCGAGCATCGGGCTGACGGGCAGGTCGATGGGCAGCTCCATGCCGGAACCCTATGACCTGCGAGGATGCGCGGGTGAGACAACACGAGCGACACCGCGGCCTCGCCCTCGCCGCCAAGGCGGCAGCCGGTGTCGGCCTGGGTGGCCTTGGTGCGGTCGGTGTCGGGTCCCTCGGACTGGCAACCTACTTCGCCCGCAAGGTCGTGACTCCGGACGTGGACAAGCCGGACAACGTCGTCGTGCGCGCGGTGGACCGTGCCGGCGGGACGGTCACGCTCGACGCCAACGAGGACACGGTGGCGCCGGGGCAGTACGGGCTGTGGCTGCAGGGCGGCGAGGGGCACGCCCGGCTCGGGGAGGTCGTGGCCGGCCAGGCTGCGGGGAGCGTGACGCGGACCCTGCACGGGGTGGACCGCGGGGTGCTCGATCCCGGCGGTGCTCGCTGGAACCAGTACTACTTCGCCGGCAGCCCGCAGCTCTCCCTCGGCCTGCCCACCGAGGACGTCGTCGTCACGTCGGACGTCGGCGACCTCCCGACCTGGCTGGTCCCGCCCGCCGGTGGCCCGGCCGGACCGGATGGCGGGGGGAGCGGCCGGTGGGCCGTGCTCGTGCACGGGCGCGGGGCCCGGCGCGACGAGTGCCTGCGCGCGGTGCCGGTCCTGCACGGCCTGGGGCTCACCTGCCTGATCCCGCACTACCGCAATGACGTCGGCGCTCCGCCGAGCCGGGACGGGCGGCACAACCTCGGCCTGTCCGAGTGGCGTGACGTCGAGGCCGCCATGCTGTATGCCGTCCGGCACGGTGCGCAGGAGATCGTCCTGGTCGGGTGGTCGGCCGGGGGAGCGATCGTCCTGCAGACGCTCGACCGGTCGTGGCTGTCGGAGCGGGTGAGCAGCATCGTGCTCGACGCGCCGGTCATCGACTGGGCGGACGTGCTGCGCCACCAGGCACGGATCAACAAGGTGCCGCTGCCTGTGGAGTCGCTCAGCCGGGTCCTGATCGGCCGGCCGGCCACCCGCCGGCTGGTGGGGGTGCACGAGCCGATCGACGTGGCCAAGACCAACTGGGTCGCCCGCGCCGACGAGCTGGACCGGCCGACCCTGCTGATCCACTCCGAGGCCGATGAGTTCGTGCCGTGCGGCCCGTCGGCGGAGCTCGCCCGCCGGCGCCCGGACCTGGTGCGGTTCGAGACCGACTGGGGCGCACGGCATACCAAGGAGTGGAACGTCGACCCCGAGCGCTGGGATGGCGTCGTCCGCGACTTCCTCACCGCCCGCGGGTGATTCAGCGGCGGGCGCGCTCCCGTTGCTTGCGTCGGCGCAGGCGCCGCTCGCCGAAGGTCACCTCGTAGTAGGGCCCCAGCAGGGTACGGCGGGCCTCCCGGTCGTCCTGGCGCCGCGTGCCCAGGTAGAGCACCAGCCCCACGACCAGCCAGATGCCGAGGATGAGGTACTCCTGCGGCCAGGCGATGGACAGGTCGGTGCCCGGCCACAGGCTGAAGGCGATGACGAGCACCGCCACGACCGCGCCGATCCCGGGCAGGAACCGGGCGCGGACGCGGTAGGGCTGCTCGAGCCACGGGAAGCGCCGGGGGAGGCGGTAGACGCAGAGGACACCGATCGTCCACGCCAGCCCGATGTAGACCCCGCCGGTGTCGAGGAACCAGGTGATGGCGCCGGTGCCGAGCCAGCCGAGCGCCAGCGTGATCACCAGGGTGAAGACGAGGGCGGGCCCGGGCGTGGCCCGTGAGCCGTGCACCCGGCCGAGCGCGGCGGGCAGCAGTCCGGCGCGGCCCATGGCGATGAGGATCCGCGAGGTCGCGACGAACAGCCCGACGAAGCTGGTCAGCAGGCCCAGGACCGCGATGGCGTAGGCGGCCCAGCCGAGCACCCCGAAACCCGCGCTGCGGAAGGCGTCGATCGTGCCCTTGTCCATCAGGGCCGTCTTCTCCCACGGGATCACCCAGGCCGAGGACAGCAGCACGAGGCAGTAGAACGCGGCCGCCAGCACCACGCTGAGCACGACGGCGCGGCCGATGCGGCGGGGCGGCATCTTCGCGTCCTCGGCGAGGATGGCCACGAGGCCGAAGCCGGTGAGAAAGGTCATGCCGGGCAGGATGAAGCGGATGGTCTGGCCGACGGCGTTCGAGTGGGGTGCGTAGGGCGGCCAGAAGTTGCTGGGGGAGCCGTGCGCGAAGCCGACGACGACCAGCGCGAGGCCGAGCACGATCATCACGCCGAAGAGCACCAGCTGCACGGTGGCGCCGAGGGAGACGCCGTACCAGTTCAGCCCGAACACGGCGAGTGCCAGCAGGACCCCGATGGCCAGCACCGGCAGGTGCACCGTGGTGCCGTTGATGGTCCAAAGGGGGACGGATTCCAGGCCGGGGAAGACGTCCTTCAGCAGGTAGCCGAACGCGGTGACGTAGAAGGCGAGGGAGCTGACGTAGGCGCCGATCAGCAGCCAGCCGGCGGTGAACGCCATGGGGCGGTTGTAGGCGGCGTAGGCGTAGACGACCTCGCCGCCGGCCCGCGGAATCGTCGAGGCCAGCTCGCCGTAGGAGATGGCGACGAACGAGGCGAACACCGCCGCCACGGCGAGACCGAAGATCTCCCCGCCCGCACCGTAGAGCGTGAAGAACTTGCCGTTGGTGTAGATCCAGCTCGTCCCCACGACGCCGGCGGCGCCGAGGGCGACGAGGGGCGCGAGGCCGATCGACTTGCGCAGGTCGGTCACGGGTGTCCTTCCGGTGTGGGGAGCGAGCCGGTCAGGCGGTGGCAGTGTCCGTGCGGTCGGAGCGCACCCACCGGCCGATGAGCGTGGCGTCGGCCTCGATCAGGGTCCACGGGACGAGGTCCAGGTCGAGGTCCGGTCCGGCCAGCACGCGCAGGTGCTCCCCGGCGATGAGCTTGGGGGACAAGGTGAGGCACAGCTCGTCGAGCGCGCCGCTGGCGACGAGGTCGTGGGTGAGGTGGGGGCCGCCCTCGCACAGCACCCGGCCGAGGCCGCGCGTGGCGAGCTGCTGCAGGGCGTCCGGGAGGTCGACGCTGTCCCCGCCGGTCACCACGACTCGGTCGTCGCCGAGCGCCTCCCGCGCGAGTTCCACCGCCTTGCCGGGCGCCCGGTCACAGGTGAGCAGGTAGACGTCGCCGGCGCTCTCCCGCTGTTCGCTGAGCAAGGGCGGCACGTCACCGGATCGGGTGACCACGGCCATTGCCGGGTGCCGCGTCTCGTGGCCGACGGCTGCTCGCGCCGCCCGCCAGCGCTTGCTCGTGACCGGCGGCTTGTAGCCCTCCACGCGGGCCGTCCCAGCACCCACGAGGACGACGTCGGTGAGTGCCCGCATGAGCTGGAACACGGCCCGGTCGGACGCGGTGTTGATCGTGCCCGAGCGCCCGTCCTCCCCCTGCGCCGCACCGTCGAGGGTGGAGACGAAGTTCGCCCGTACCCACGGCCGGTCATGGGGTTGCGGGTGGCGGTAGAGCCGGGTGAGTGCCTCGTCGTCCAGGGGGCCGGGTGCCGGGTCGCCGGCAGCGTTGAGGAGCAGGCGCATGCCAGCATCCTGACACCTGACCGGTCTCGCGGCTCCTCCGACGTCGCCGCTGATCCCTCTCGTGGCTCGTCCGACGTCGCCGCTGATCCCTCTCGCGGCTCCTCCGACGTCGCCGCTGAACGCCACAGAACTATCCTGCAGGCGTGCCCCACGCTGCCCTGGACCAGACGCCGCTCGCGGACCGTTGGCCACAGGTGCGGCCGGAGCGCCTGGTGGCCGAGCTGGTGCCCCCGCCCCGGTTCGATGCCGAGCGGTTCGGCACCTACCACCCCGCCCCCGACCAGCCCAGCCAGCGTGCCGCCGTGGAGACCCTGGAGCGGTATGCCGGGAAGCTCGCCTCCCAGCCCACCGGCCGGCGGCGCTGGTTCCGCCGCAAGGACGAACCCGCGCAGGGCGTCTACCTCGACGGCGGCTTCGGCGTCGGCAAGACGCACCTGCTGGCCAGCCTGTGGCACGCGGCCCCGGAGCCGAAGGTGTTCGGCACCTTCGTCGAGCTGACCAACCTCGTCGGGGCGCTGGGGTTCGCCCGGACCGTCGAGGCGCTGCGCGACCACCAGCTCGTGGCCATCGACGAGTTCGAGCTGGACGACCCGGGCGACACGGTGCTCATGTCGACGCTGCTGACGCGGCTGTCGGAGGCCGGGGTGTCCCTTGCCGCCACCTCCAACACGTTGCCGGGGGCGCTGGGGGAGGGCCGGTTCGCCGCCGAGGACTTCCTACGCGAGATCCAGGCGCTCTCCTCGCGGTTCGAGGTGCTGACCATCGACGGCGAGGACTACCGGCACCGGGGACTGCCCGAGGCGCCGCCACCGCTCGCCGACGAGGACCTCGCGCAGCGGGTGGCCGGGGCGGGAGGGGTGCTCGATGACTTCCCGGCGTTGCTGGACCACCTCGCCAAGGTGCACCCGAGCCGCTACGGCGTGCTGCTCGAGGCCGTCGACGCGGTGGGCTGGCGAGGGGTTCAGCCGGTCAGCGACCAGAACGTGGCGCTGCGCCTCGTCGTACTCGCCGACCGGCTCTACGACCGCGACGTGCCGGTCTTCTCCAGCGGCGTGCCCCTCTCGGAGCTGTTCACACCGGAGCTGCTGCGCGGCGGCTACCGCAAGAAGTACCACCGGGCCATCTCGCGGCTGACCGCGCTGGCCCGCGAGGCGTGCGCCGCCTGACGCTCACTCCTCCTCGGCGCCCACGTCACGCAGCACCACGATCGACCGGCCCGGGACGGCGTGCACCGAACCCGGCTCCCAGACCTGGTCCTCGTCAGCCGGGGCGTTGGCACTGGTGTCGATCTCGACAACCCACGAGACGGCATACTCCACCGGAGGGAGGGTGAACTCGACCGGCTCGCTGTGCGCGTTGAACAACAGGAGGAAGTCGTCGTCGGTGACCTCGCGGCCGCGGATGTCCGGCTCGGGGATGGCCTTGCCGTTGAGGAAGACCATGATCGTGCGGGCGTAGCCGTTGCGCCAGTCGAGCTCGTCCATCTCCTCGGCGTTCGGGGCGAACCACTCGATGTCGCCGAGGGAGCTGGCGCCGCCGTGCGCGGCGTCGCCGGCGAAGAACCGGCGCCGGTGGAAGGCCGGGTGCTCCAGGCGCAGCGCGATGAGCTTGGTGGTGAACGTGAGGAGTGCCTGCTCGTCCTCGTCGAGGTCCCAGTCGATCCAGGAGATCTCGTTGTCCTGGCAGTAGACGTTGTTGTTGCCGCCCTGGGTGCGGCTGAGCTCGTCGCCGTGGGAGATCATCGGCACACCCTGGCTGAGCAGCAGCGTGGTGAGGAAGTTGCGCTGCTGCTGGCTGCGCAGGGCGAGGACCTTCTTGTCCTTGGTCGGGCCCTCGGTGCCGCAGTTCCAGGACCGGTTGTTGCTCTCCCCGTCCTTGTTGTCCTCGCCGTTGGCCTCGTTGTGCTTGTCGTTGTAGGAGACCAGGTCGCGCAGGGTGAAGCCGTCGTGCGCGGTGACGAAGTTGATCGAGGCGATCGGTCGGCGCCCGGACTGCTCGTAGAGGTCGCTGGAACCGGTGATGCGGGAGGCGAATTCACCCAGCGTCGAGGGCTTGCCGCGCCAGAAGTCGCGGACGGTGTCGCGGTAGCGGCCGTTCCACTCGGTCCACATGGGGGGGAAGTTGCCGACCTGGTAGCCGCCGTCGCCGAGGTCCCACGGCTCGGCGATCAGCTTGACCTGGGAGATGACCGGGTCCTGCTGGATGAGGTCGAAGAACGCCGACAGCTTGTCGACCTCGTGGAACTGGCGGGCGAGGGTGGCGGCGAGGTCGAAGCGAAAACCGTCGACGCGCATCTCGAGGACCCAGTAGCGCAGCGAGTCCATGATCAGCTGCAGCACGTGCGGGCTGGACATCAGCATGCTGTTGCCGGTGCCCGTGGTGTCGTAGTAGTGCGCCTTGTCGTCGTCGACGAGCCGGTAGTAGCTGGCGTTGTCGATGCCGCGGAAGGCCAGGGTGGGGCCGAGGTGGTTGCCCTCGGCGGTGTGGTTGTAGACGACATCGAGGATCACCTCGATGTCCGCCTCGTGCAGGGCCTTGACCATCGTCTTGAACTCGGTGACCTGCTGGCCGAGGCTGCCGCTGGCGCTGTAGCGGTTGTGCGGGGCGAGAAAGCCGATGGTGTTGTAGCCCCAGTAGTTGGACAGACCCTGGTCGACGAGGCTGGTGTCGTTGACGAACTGGTGCACCGGCATCAGCTCGATCGCCGTGACGCCCAGCTCCTGCAGGTGCTTGACGGTGACGGGGTGCGCGATGCCGGCGTAGGTGCCGCGGACCTCGTCGGGGACGTCCGGGTGCAGCTCGGTGAGGCCCTTGACGTGCGCCTCGTAGATCACCGTGTCGTGGTACTCGTGCCGGGGCAGGCGGTCCTGGCCCCAGTCGAAGAACGGGTTGATGACGACGGAGTACATGGTGTGGCCGAGGCTGTCCTGGACGTTCGCCTTCGCCGGGTCGTCGCTCGGGTCGTCGAAGTCGTAGCTGAACAGCGACTGGTCGCCGTCGGCCATGCCGTCGACCGCCTTGGCGTAGGGGTCGAGCAGGAGCT
>NZ_DASSTI010000087.1:0-14555 GCF_035708005.1 Segeticoccus sp.
CTGCTCGGTGCCGGCGGCGTCGCCAGCGCGTTGGCGTTGGCCCCGATCGCGGCCCAGGCCCAGCCTGCCTCGTCCTCCGCGGACGACACCTGGGCCACCCCGTGGGCGCAGAAGGTGCCCGACAGCCTGCTTGCCACGCATGTCACCAACAACGGCGGCACGCCGGCGTGCGAGCTGCCGGACGGTCGCGGATCCACCTACGTGCACTGCTATGCGCCCGACCAGATCCGGGAGGCGTACGGCGTGCCCGGCAGCTTGGCAGATGTGGCGAACGATGTGGCTGACGGCGGCGCGGGGCAGACCATCGTGCTCGTCGACTCCTACGGCAGCCCGACCGCGATCAAGGACGTCGACACGTTCGCCAAGCGGTTCGATGGGCCGACGCCGAACGTGGACCAGGTCTTTCCCCTCGGCGACCCCGGCTTCCTGTCCGGCAGCGGATCGTGGAGCGGACATGGGCAGGGCTGGTCCGGCCCCGGCTCGGCCGAGGGGTGGGCCGGCGAGGCCAACCTCGACGTGCAGTGGGCCTATGCGATCGCGCCCAAGGCCCACATCGTGCTTGTCGCCACCCCGGTCGCCGAGACCCAGGGTGTGCAGGGGCTACCGAACATGATGAAGGCCATCGACTGGGCCATCAAGAAGTACCCCTCGGGCACGGTCTTCTCCATGTCCCTGGGCACCGATGAGTCTGCCTTCCCGGGCAATTCGGCGTCCAGCACGTTCGCGAAGTTCGACCAGACCTTCAAGCGCGGTCTGGCGAAGGGGGACACCTTCTTCGCCTCCTCGGGGGACAGCGGGACGGTCGGTTCGACCAAGGCGCACCACGCCTCGGCGACCAGCCCCGACCCGCAGGTCAGCTACCCCAACGTGTCGCCCTACGTCACGTCGGTGGGCGGCACCCAGCTGCAGGACGGGTGGACCTGGAACCCGACAGGGTTGGACAAGCCGTGGACTGACACGGGTGACTACAACCCGGACTACTGGGCCTCCACCACCACCAGCGGCAGCAGCGAAGCCGTCGGCGACGAGCCGGCCTTCGAGTTCGGCACCGGCGGCGGCCTCAGCCACGTCTACCCGCGCCCCGCCTTCCAGGACAGCGTCAAGGACGTCGTCGGCAACCATCGCGGCGTCCCGGACCTGTCCTGGAACATGGCGCTCAACGGCGGCGTGATGGTCTACACCAGCTTCTTCCCGAAGACCGACGGCAAGGCATGGCACATCTACGGCGGCACCTCCGCCTCCAGCCCGCAGGTGGCGGCGTTGACGGCGCTGGCCAACGAGGCACGCGCGTCGATGAACAAGGCCCCGGTCGGCAACCTCAACCAGGTGATCTACAGCCGATCCTTCGACCAGGGCACGGCCTTCAACGACATCGTGACGAAGACCTACGGCGACGTGCCGAGCGGAGTCCGGGACAACAACCGGATGTGGACGCTGGACGCCGACGGGATCCTGCAGCCCGGGCCGGTGCCAGGTATGCCGACCACGAGCGGCTACGACCTGACCACGGGTTGGGGCTCGCCGCACGCCGGGGCGTTCATCCAGCAGTTGACGGACGCGAAGTGAGCGGCTCAGGGTCGTGAGCTGACCCCACGACGGAGTGGGCGGATCCCGGTCGCGCACGCCGGGACCCGGCCGCTCCGAGCAGCACGCCGGTCACCACTACGGCGCCGCCGACGAGTTCGGCGGCGCCGAGCCGTTCGTGCAGGAACAGCCACGAGGCGGACATGCCCACGACGGGCACCAGCATCGAGAACGGCGCGACCACCCCGGCCGGGTGCCGGGCCATGAGCCACGTCCACAGGCCCGACCCGACGGCGGTGGCGATCACGACGGTGTAGACCAGTCCCAGCACGGCCGGCAGTGCGGCCGGGCTCGCGGCAGTCGCGAGCGACCGGCCGATCGAGGCCGGTCCCTCGACAGCGAGGGACAGCGCCAGCATGGGCAGCGGCGGCACCACCGACATCCACAACGCCAGGTGCAGCGGGTTCGACGGGCGCGCCTGCCGATTCGCAAGGTTGCCGAACGCCCAGCCGAGCGCTCCGGCCAGCGTCAGCAGGAACGGGACCACGCTCGCGACCGCCGCCTCGTGCGACCCGACGATCGCCAGGCCGGCGACGGCCACGACGATCCCGACCACACCGCGCCGGCTGACCCGCTCGCGCAGCAGCAGCGTCCCGAGCACCAGGGTGAAGGGCGCGGAGGCCTGCAGCACGAGCGAGGCGAGGCCGGTCGGCATACCGGCGGACATGCCCCAGTAGAGGAAGAGGAACTGCAGGGTGCCGAAGCCCAGGCCGTAGCCGAGCAGCCAGCGCAGGGGAACGTCCGGGCGCGGCACGAGGAGAACGGTGGGCACGGCCACGAGCGCGAACCGCAGGGCGACGAGGAACAGCGGCGGGAAGTGCTGCAGCGACAGGTGGATGGCCAGGAAGTTCAGGCCCCACATCACGGCGACGGCGCCGGCGAGGGCGCGGTGGGCGATCGGCATACCGTCCACGGTGACGGCGCGAACTGGTGAGGACCAGCGAAATGTCCTTTATTGACTGTGTAGCGTGACTACATGGATGTCCGTCACCTGATGCTGCTGCGCGACTTTGCCGAGCGGGGGAGCGTGCACGCGGTCGCGGCGGCGACCCACCGCACCCCATCGGCGGTGTCCCAGCAGCTCAAGGTCGCGGCACGGGAGTTCGGCGCGGTCCTGGTCGAGCCCAGCGGTCGCGGGCTGCGGTTGACCGAGGCGGGCCGGCTGCTGGCCGCCGGCGCCACCGAGGTGGCGGCCGCGATCGCCCAGGTGGAGGCGCACTGGGACGAGTTCCGCGCGGCGCCGGTGGGCACCGTCTCGATGGCCATGCTGCCCAGTGCGGCCACGTTCCTGCTGCCCGCCGTCCTGGCCGACGTGCAGGCGGCCGGCATCGAGCTGCGCTGCCACGACGTCGATGTGGCCGAGCTGGAGTTCGCTGCGCTCGTGGCCGACCACGACGTGGTCCTGGCGCACAGCCTGACCGCCGACGCCCCGGCCGGGACGCGTGGGCTGGCGGGGGTGCACCTGGTGCGGGAGCCGTTGGACATCGCGCTGCCTGAGGGGCACCGGCTGGCCGGTCAGACCGCCTTGGAGCCGAGCGAGCTGGTGGACGAGGACTGGATCGGGGTGCCGACAGGGTTCCCCTTCGATGCGGTGCTGCAGGGCATCGAGCGACGGACCGGCCGGACGCTCACGGTGCGGCAGCGGCTGAAGGACAACCGGCTCATCGAAGCGCTCGTCGCCGCTGGCCACGGGATCGCGGTCCTGCCCCGGTTCACCACCCCCACCGGTCGCGGACTGGTGCTGCGACCACTGCGTCAGGTGCCCACCGGACGGCACGTCTTCGCCGTGATGCGTCGGGACAAGGCCGAGCGTCGCGCCGTCCGGCGGGTCCTGCAATCACTCGTGCGCGCGGCCGCGGCCGCCGCATAGAGTCGGCGGCAGGACGCGCCAGCAACGGGCAGAGCCCGAGCCGGCAATCCCGGCAGGGCAACAACCATGAGGAGCAGCAGATGAAGTCAGGCATCGACCTCGCGGCGATGGACACCACCGTGCGGCCGCAGGACGACCTGTTCGGCTACGTCAACGGCACCTGGGTCGAGCAGACCGAGATCCCCGGCGACCGTGGGCGTTACGGCACCTTCGACATGCTGCGGGAGGCCGCCGAGAGCGACCTGCGCGACCTCATCGAGGAGGCGGCCGCCGCGGAGGACGCTCAGCCCGGCACCGCCAAGCGCAAGGTCGGCGACCTGTTCGCGAGCTTCATGGACGAGGACCGGGTGGAGCGGCTGGGGATCGAGCCGATCCGGGAGGACCTCGACGCCGTGGCCGCCGTGCAGGACAAGCGGGCGCTGCTGGCGCTGCTCGGCCGGCTGCAGCGGGACGGTGTCGACGGCTTCGTGCAGGTCTTCGTCAGCACCGACGACCGCGCCTCGGACCGCTACGTCGTCTACCTGGAGCAGGACGGGCTCGGGCTGCCCGACGAGTCGTACTACCGCGAGGACAAGTACGCCGACATCCGCAGTGCGTATGTCCGGCACGTCGCCACCATGCTCAAGCTCGCCGGGATCGACGGCGCCGAGGGGACGGCCGAGCGCATCATGGCGCTCGAGACCAGGCTCGCCGGGTTCCACTGGGACACGGTCGCCACCCGGGACGCCGTGAAGTCCTACACCAAGCTCACCAGCGCCGACCTCGCCAACCTGACGCCGGGCGTGGACTGGGCCGTCTGGCTTGAGGGCCTGGGCGCACCCGAGGGGTCGTTCGAGGAGGTCATCGGGCGGCAGCCGACCTTCCTGACCGGCTTCTCCGAGGTGCTCGACGAGGAGTCCCTGCAGGACTGGAAGGACTGGCTCACCTGGCAGGTCGTGCACAGCTACGCGCCCTACCTGTCCGGCGACTTCGTCACGGAGAACTTCGAGTTCTACGGCAAGACGCTGTCCGGCACGCCGCAGATCCGCGAGCGGTGGAAGCGGGGGGTCGGCCTCGTGGAGGAGGCGATCGGCGAGGCCGCCGGCCAGCTCTACGTCGAGCGTCACTTCCCGCCGGAGGCCAAGGCGCGCATGCAGGAGCTCGTCGCCAACCTCGTCGAGGCCTACCGGCGCGACTTCGACTCCCTGCCGTGGATGG
This sequence comes from Segeticoccus sp., assembly GCF_035708005.1. Taxonomy (NCBI): domain Bacteria; kingdom Bacillati; phylum Actinomycetota; class Actinomycetes; order Micrococcales; family Intrasporangiaceae; genus Segeticoccus; species Segeticoccus sp. Next base: position 4,652 of record NZ_DASSTI010000087.1, read on the forward strand.
GGGAGGGCACCCGGGAGCGGGCACTGGAGAAGCTGGCGACGTTCCGGCCGAAGATCGGCTACCCCGACACGTGGCGGGACTACTCGGCGCTGACGATCGAGCCGGACGACCTGCTCGGCAACGTCCGCCGGGCCTCGGCCTTCGAGTCGCACCGCCACCTGTCCAAGATCGGCCAGCCGATCGACCGGGAGGAGTGGTTCATGACTCCACAGACGGTCAACGCCTACTACAACCCGGGGATGAACGAGATCGTCTTCCCCGCGGCGATCCTCCAGCCACCGTTCTTCAACGTCGACGCCGACGACGCCGTCAACTACGGCGGTATCGGTGGCGTGATCGGGCACGAGATCGGGCACGGATTCGACGACCAGGGTTCACGCTACGACGGCCACGGCAACCTGGCGGACTGGTGGACCGCCGACGACCGCACGCGCTTCGATGCCTTGGCGCACCGGCTCATCGAGCAGTTCAACGAGCTGGAGCCCCGTAACGCGCCGGGGCACACGATCAACGGAGCCCTTACGGTGGGCGAGAACATTGGCGACCTCGGCGGGCTCACCATCGGCTACAAGGCCTACCAGATCGCGACCGAGGGCCCCGAAGGCCTCGACAAGCCGGTGATCGACGGGTTCACCGGCGACCAGCGGTTTTTCATCGGCTGGGCCCAGGTGTGGAAGGGCAAGGCCCGGGAGCAGGAGGCGATCCGGCTGCTCGCCATCGACCCGCACTCCCCGACCGAGCAGCGCGCCAACATCGTGCGCAACCTGCACGAGTTCTACGACGCGTTCGAGGTCAAGGAGGGCGACGCGCTGTGGCTGCCCGAGGACCAGCGGGTGCGCATCTTCTGACCGGGCGGGTTCGGACCGTGGCGCTCGCCAGCCCGCCAATCTAGGGAGTCTCCGCGCGATCTCGGGACTTTGCGGACCGCAAAGTCCCGAGATCGGCGGGAATGTGCCTAGATCGGCGGGAATGTGCCTAGATCGGCGGGTGGGGTGCGGTGGGCGGCGCCTTCCTCAGGTGGGGGCCGCGCCGGTGATCCGGTGCACCGAGAACGACCGTTCGGCCCCGCCGGCGACCTGCCCGTAGGCCCGGCCCCCCTCCACTCGCCTGGGGTAGAACAGCATCCGCTGCACCTGCCCCGCCGCGTCGGCGTGCCCGATCCAGACCCCCTGCCGGTCCGCGGCCGCGTCGCGCAGCAGCGCCAGCGTCACCGCCGGGTCGCTCGCCGGCAGTCGTGGACCGGGCTGCTCCTCCTCGCGGCTCCTGCGGTATGCCGCAGCCTCCTCACCGGCGCGCAGGGCACCTACCAGCGACTCGGCATACTCCTCGTCGACGGTGGTGGTGCGGACCGGAGAGGCGGCGCGCCGCGGGGGCGTGCGGTGGCGTGCGCGTTCGGGCACCACGAGTCCGCCGTCCGGGGTCTCGACGGCGGGGGCGTAGCCGTGGTCGCGCAGCAGGTCCGTCGTCGTCGACGGCGACGCGGAGCCGACGAGGACGGTGGGGGCGATGCGGCGCAGCTGGAGCGGGGCGAGGCTGCGATCCACCAGCATCGCGTCCAGCACGGTGGTGTCGTCGCTGCGTACGTAGCACGACGCCGAGCCGATCCGGGTGCGACCGTGCCGGCGCGCGACATCCCCGACGAGGTACTCGAGCGGCTGCGGCACGTCGGTGCTGCTGGCGTCGCGCAGGGTCTGCAGGACCTGGTCGGCGGTCCAGCCGGCGTCGAGGATGCGTCGCAGGCTGTCGGTGGAGAAGCGGAAAACCGTGGCGCCGCCACGGGACTCGACCTCTGCCGCCGTGCGCATGAACCGGTTGAGGCTGCCGTCGAGCCGTCCCGGGGCGATCGCGGTGAGGTCGGCCTGCAGCAGCACGTGCTCGGTCGCGGTGGGCAGGTGTTCGGCCATGAGGCGCTCCGCCTCGTCGCCGGACCCCGCGAGCAGCGCCCGGCCGGCCCCGCCCAGTGCGCCGCGACCGGTGACGCCGACCCACTCCGACTCGCGCAGCACCACCTCGACGCCGCTGCCGGATTCGGCGCGGCGCAGCGGGTGCCGCCACTGCAGGCGTGACCCCAGTGAGCCGTGGTCGGGCGCGAGGCCCGCGGGCAGCAGTCGGAGCTCGGTGAGCACCTCACGGCGCAGCCGCCGTCCCGGCGGCCAGACCGTGCCCTCGCTGAGCGCGTTGACCCGACCGGTTCCCCGCCGGCCGTGAGTGCCCACGAGCGCCGGGTGGCGGTGCGTCTCCAGCCACGCCCGGGCGAGGCGGACCCACCGCACCGCGGCCGGCTGCTGTTGCCAGTCGTCGTAGGCCGGGGTCGGGGCGAAGACCGGGTCGATCGACTCGTCGTCTGCGAGCAGCCCTGCGGCGTGGACGAGCTCGACGAGGAAGGCGGCCCGATCCGCCTCGATGTCCAAGGCGGCCCCCACCAGACCGAGGTCGCGCACCGAAAGGCCGCCTCCCCGCAGCACCCGGGGCGGATCGCTGCCCCAGGCCTCGGCGAGCTCGTCCACCTGGGTGAGCAGCTCGGCGGCGGAGCCGCCCGCCACCTCGTCCACGGTGGACATCTCGTGCGTCCGCCCCTCCGCCTCCGGCGGGAGCAGCGAACTGTCCCGGTGCAGCCGGCCATCCCGCAGGTGCAGGGCCACCTCGCGGGGGAGGATGACGTGGCGGTCCTCGCCGCGCACGAGCAGGTCCGCCTCGACGAGGCCGTCCGCGGCCCGCGCCATGGGCCCGTCGGCCGGCACGACGGCGCTGGCCGGCCCCCAGGTGAGCCGGTCCAGGATCGCGCGGCCCTCGTTGCCGACCTGGGCGAGCCGCCGGGCGAGCCCGGCAGCGTCGGGAGTGGACGGACGGCCGGGCAGCAGGTCGCGCAGCGGGGGCCCGAGGCCGGCGACCGGGCCGAGCAGCTCACCGACGATGCGCACGACGTGCAGCCGCTCCCCGCTGCGCCACACCAGGGCGGCATCCCACAGGTCCTGCACGAGCCCGGTCACCAGGGGCCCGTCCGCGAGGGCCTCCCCAGTGGGGGCAAGCAACGCGGCCACCTGCTCACCGCTCGACGCGACCGAGACCGCTTCCAGGGCATGCAGGTGCGCCACGTCCAGGCTCTCGAGCGCCCGCTGCGCGCTGACCCGGGTGCTGGCACGCGCGGCCAGGGCGGTCAGGTCGGTCGGTGCCGGCCGCGCCAGGTCAGGGCGCAGCAGCAGCAGGCGCTGCAGCTGGGAATCGGAACGGGCCCGGATGTCGTCGGCCAGGCTGCGGGCGTCCACGGGACCGACCGTGGAGCCGGCGGGAGCGGACGAGGCGGGCACTCGTCATACGGTAGTCGGCAGCCGGGCGCTCACCGAGACGTGAACCTGTTGCTGTGGCCCGCGCGCTGCCAAGATGAGGAGGACCGCTGCGAGCCGCGCAGCCGACGTCAGGAGGATTCGTGTCGACACCTGCGCTCCCGTCCTACAGCTCGACCACCGCGGACGCACCGCTGCTCGGCGACACCATCGGTGACAACCTCGAGCGCACCGTGGCCCGCTTCGCTGAGCGGGACGCGCTCGTCGACGTGCCCAGCGGCCGCCGCTGGACGTATGCCGAGTTCAACCGGGACGTGAACCGGCTCGCCAAGGGGCTGCTCGCCCAAGGCGTCTCGGCCGGGGACCGCATCGGGATCTGGGCGCCCAACTGCGCGGAGTGGACCCTGCTGCAGTACGCGACCGCCAAGGTCGGCGCCATCCTGGTCAACGTCAACCCGGCCTACCGCAGCCACGAGCTGGCCTTTGTGGTCAACCAGTCGGGCATGTGGATGCTGGTCAGCGCGGTGCGGCACAAGACCTCCGACTACCGCGGAATGGTCGACGAGGTCCGCGGGGACTGCCCGGAGCTGGCCGAGGTCGTCTACATCGGCGAGGAGAGCTGGGACCAGCTCGTCGACGGTGGCGACGGGGTGCCCGACGAGCAGCTGATCGAGCGCATGGGCGAGCTGACCGCCGATGACGCCATCAACATCCAGTACACCTCCGGCACCACGGGATTCCCCAAGGGCGCCACGTTGAGCCACCACAACATCCTCAACAACGGCTACTTCGTCGGCGAGCTGATCAACTACACCGAGCAGGACCGGATCTGCCTGCCGGTGCCCTTCTACCACTGCTTCGGGATGGTGATGGGCAACCTCGCGGCGACTTCGCACGGGTCGTGCATGGTCATCCCCGCCCCGTCCTTCGAGCCGGCCGCGACGCTGCACGCGGTGGTGGCGGAGAAGTGCACCAGCCTCTACGGCGTGCCGACCATGTTCATCGCCGAACTCGGTCTGGCCGACTTCGCCTCCTTCGACCTGTCCACGCTGCGCACCGGCATCATGGCCGGGTCGCCGTGTCCGGTGGAGGTGATGAAGCGGGTCGTCGCCGAGATGCACATGGGCGAGGTGGCGATCTGCTACGGGATGACCGAGACGTCGCCGGTGTCGACGATGACGCGGGTCGACGACGACCTCGCTCGCCGGACCCAGACGGTCGGCCGGGTCATGCCGCACATCGAGGTCAAGGTCGTCGACCCCGTCAACGGCCGTACCCAGCCGCGGGGGGAGGCCGGCGAGCTGTGCACCCGTGGGCCGAGTGTGATGCTCGGCTACTGGGAGGAGCCGGACAAGACGGCGGAGGCGATCGACCGGGCCCGGTGGATGCACACCGGCGACCTGGCCGTCATGGACGACGAGGGCTACGTCTCGATCGTGGGACGGATCAAGGACATGGTGATTCGCGGCGGGGAGAACGTCTACCCGCGCGAGATCGAGGAGTTCCTCTACAGCCACCCCGCCATCGCCGACGTCTCCGTGATCGGGGTGCCGGACCAGAGGTACGGCGAGGAGATCATGGCCTGGGTGATCATGAAGCCCGGTCAGGAGCCGCTCACCGTCGAGGCCGTGCGCGAGTTCTGCTCCGGCAGGCTGGCGCACTACAAGATCCCCCGCTACGTCCACGTCGTGGAGGACTTCCCGATGACGGTCACGGGCAAGATCCGCAAGGTGGAGATGCGCGAGAAGTCGATGGAGTTCCTGGGCTCCGACGGCTGACATACTGTGGCCGGCATGGAGAGTGAGACGTACCGGCCGAGCGGCGAGCAGTGGACGATCCGGCACGGCGGCCACGAGGCGGTGGTCGTCGAGGTCGGCGGAGGGCTGCGCAGCTACACCGTCGACGGGCGACCGGTCCTCTTCGGCTACGGCGAGGGAGAGCAGGCCTCCGGTGGCCGGGGGCAGTTGCTCATGCCGTGGCCGAACCGGGTGCGCGACGGGCAGTACGACTTCGGCACCGGCGGCTCGCTGCAGCTCGCGCTGTCGGAACCGGCCAAGCACAACGCGATCCACGGCCTCGTCCGGTGGAGCATCTGGCGGGCCGCGCGGCAGCGCGACGACTCGGTCACCGTCGCGTGCCGGCTGCGCCCGCAGCAGGGCTGGTCGTGGGCGCTGGACCTGTCGGTCACCTACGCCTTGGGCGACGAGGGGCTCACCGTGACGCCCTCGGCCCGCAACGTCGGTATGACGGCCGCGCCCTTCGGGTTCGGCGCCCACCCGTACCTCACCGCCGGGGAGAGCCACGTCGACCAGTTGCGGCTCACCGTGCCCGCCGCGACCTCCCTGACGGTCGACGACCAGTCCATCCCGGTGGGCCGGGCCGGCGTGGAGGGCACCGATCGCGACTGGCGGGCGGGAGGGGTCATCGGCAAGGCGGTGATCGACACCGGTTTCACCGATCTCACAGCGGGCGCGGACGGTCGCTGGCGGGTGCGGGTGGAGAACCCGGACACCGGTGCCGCGACCAGCCTGTGGGCCGACGCCGCGGCGTTCCCGTTCACCCAGGTCTTCACCGGGGACACGCTCAGCGAGGACCTGCGCCGGACCAGCGGAGTGGCGGTCGAGCCGATGAGCTGTCCGGCCAACGCGCTCGTCTCGGGTGAGGGTCTCGTCGTGATCGAGCCCGGCGGGTCCTGGAGCGGTGAGTGGGGTGTCACCCCGAGGTGACAGGTACTCGCGCGGACCTCAGTGTCGCCAGCGGTACTCCACCTCCGGCCGGCCGGCTCCCGCGTAGCGGGAACGGCGCTCGGCGAGCCCCGTCTCGCACAGGTGCTCGGCATACCGACGTGCCGTGACGCGGCTGACCTCGAGCCGGTGGGCGAGGTCGCGGGCGGACAAGGGTTCCCCGCTCTCGCGCAGGACGCGGCTGGCGCGCGCCAGCAACTCCTCGGACAGGCCCTTGGGCAGGTGGGCGCGCCCCGTGGTGCGCAGGGTTCCGAGCATCTGGTCGATCTCGGACTGGCTGTTCACCGCGTCCGCGGCGCCGACCCGGTGGGCGTACGAACGGTACGCCTCCAGCCGCTCGCGAAGAGTCTGGAACACGAAGGGCTTCAACACGTACTGCACCACGCCGAGCGAGACAGCCGAGCGCACGATCTCCAGGTCCCGCGCGGACGTCACCGCAATCACGTCGGCCGGGTGGCCCGCCGCGCGCAGTGCACGCACGATGTCCAGGCCGTGCCGGTCGGGGAGGTACATGTCGAGCAGCACCACGTCCACGGCCTGTTCGTGCAGCGCCCGGATCGCCGCTCGACAGGTGCCCACCGTCGCGACGACGGTGAAGCCGGGCACCCGCTGGACGTATGCCGTGTGGGCCTCTGCCGCGACCGGGTCGTCCTCGACGACGAGGACGCGCAACGACGGCTCCTCGCTCACCGGCCACCACCCCACGGCAGCCGCACGACGAAGCGGGCGCCCGGCGGGCCGTGCACCTCGATCTCCCCACCGAGCCGGGTGACCGACTGGGCCACCAGCGCCAGGCCGACGCCGCGCCGGCCGGCCTGGCCGGCGGCCTTGGTGGAGTAGCCGCGGCGGAAGGCCTGCTCCACGTCGCCGGTCAGCCCCGGCCCGTTGTCCGACACGGTGAGCACTGCTGAGCCGTCGCACACCCGGGCGTCCAGGGTGACCCGTCGGGGTGCGGGCGCCTGGCTCACGGCCTCGAAGGCGTTGTCGAGCAGGTTGCCGGCGATCGTCACCACGTCAGCTGCCGGCGCGATGCCCTCGGGCCACTGCGAGCCCGGTTCGATGCGGAACTCGACGCCTCGTTCGCTGGCCTGTGCCGACTTGCCCAGGAGCAGCGCGGTCAGGGCCGGCTCGCCGGAGACGGCGCCGACGACGGCGTCGGTCAGGCCTTGGGCCTGGGCGAGCTCGTCGGTGGCGAACGCGAGCGCCCGCTGGGCGTGCCCGAGCTCGATGAGCGAGACGATCGTGTGCAGCCGGTTCGACGTCTCGTGCGCCTGGGAGCGCAGCGCCTCGGACAGGCTGCGCGCCGAGTCGAGCTCGCCCGTCAGGGCCAGCAGGTCGGTGCGGTCGCGCAACGTCACGACGTAACCCAGCGGTCGGCGCCCGGCGACGGCGACGGCCTTGCTCACCACCAGGGCGCGACCTCCTGCGATCTGCAGTTCGTCCTGCCGGGGTGCGTCGTCGGTCAGCGTCGCGACCATCGGCTCGGGCAGGCCGAGCTCGTCCGCCCGCCGGCCAGCGGCGTCGTCGGGCAGGCCGAGCAGCCGGGCCGCCTCGTCGTTGGCGACCCGGATCCGGGCCTCCAGGTCGGTCAGCACGAGCCCGTCGGTCACGGCGTGCAGCACCGCGTCGTGGTAGTCGTACATCTCCTGCAGCTCCCGTGCCCCGAGTCCGCGGGTCTGCCGCCGCACCCGACGCGCGACGACGGCCGTCCCCAGCCCGCAGAGCAGGGCCGCCGCGACTCCCGCCGCGAACAGCACCGGAAGCTGCTGGCGCACCGTGGCGCTCACCTCGGCCTTGCGCACCCCGACGGACACCAGCCCGACGACCCGGCCGTGGTCGGACACGGGCACCACCGCCCTCCGGGAGGGTCCCAGCGTGCCGGTGTAGTCCTCGACCACCTGGCCGCCGGCCGCCGCCGGAGCGATGTGCCCGATGAAGACCTTGCCGATCTCGGCCGGGTTGGGGTGGCTGTAGCGGACGCCGCGCGGGCTCATGATGACGACGAAGTCGGTGCCGGTCCGCAGTCGGACGTGCTCGGCCAGCGGCTGGAGCACCCGAGAAGGGTCCGGCTGCTGCACCGCGCGAGCCACGAGAGGTGTGGACGCCACCGACTTCGCGACGGCGACCACTTTCGCGGTGGCTTCCTCCGTGCTGTATCGCGAGGCCTGCAGGTAGGCGCCGGCCAGTCCGGCAACGACCACGAGCACGGCCACGAGTACCTGCAGGGCGAACGTCTGCCCGGCGACACTCCAGCGCCGCGGTGCCGTGAGCACCCGGCGGACGACACCCGGTGCCGCTGCGGCCGGCGCGCCGGTCACGGCTCCTGTCCGAGTCGGCCGACGGCGAACTCAATGAACACAATCGTGATCCTCGTCCTTCATCCCGCCATTGTGACGTGAGCCGCCACTCCGGTGGGCACACCGATCCTGGAGGATGCCATGAGCACACACGTGGGCCAACCGCCCGGACAGACCCGACGCCGGCCCGATCGCACGCACCGCCTCTACCTCGCCGTCGTCGCCGCGATGGTGGCCGGCATCGCGGTCGGCCTCATCTGGCCGGACGTCGGGGTCCAGCTGAAGTGGCTCGGCACCGGCTTCGTGGACCTGATCAAGATGATGATCTCCCCGATCATCTTCTGCACCATTGTCCTCGGCATCGGTTCGGTGCGTCGGGCCACCCAGGTCGGGCGGGTCGGCGGGCTCGCGCTCGGCTACTTCCTCGCCATGTCCACCGTCGCGCTCGCCATCGGGTTGGTCGTCGGCAACGTCATCCACCCGGGTGCCGGGCTGCACCTGACCCAGGAGCTCGCCGCGACCGGCCACCAGCAGGTGGCCGCCGCCGAGGGGGGCACCACCGACTACATCCTCGGGCTCGTGCCGGACACCCTCGTGTCCTCGCTGACCTCAGGATCGGTGCTGCAGACTCTGCTCGTCGCGCTGCTGGTCGGCTTCGCCCTGCAGAAGATGGGACGCGCCGGTGAGCCGATCCTCGCCGGGATCAAGCACTGCGAGCGGCTCGTGTTCCGCCTGATGTCGATGATCATGTATGCCGCGCCAGTGGGTGCGTTCGGTGCCATGGCCGCCGTCGTGGGCGCCACCGGGTGGAAGGCGCTGCAGGGCCTCGCGGTCGTCATGGTCGCGTTTTGGATCACCTGCCTGATCTTCGTGATCGGCGTCCTGGGGACCATCCTGTGGGCAGTGGCGCGGGTCAACGTGTTCTCCCTGCTGAAGTACCTCGCGCGCGAGTTCCTGATCATCGTCTCCACCTCGTCGTCGGAGTCGGCACTGCCCCGCCTGATCGCGAAGATGGAGCACCTGGGCGTATCGCGTCCCGTCGTGGGCATCACCGTGCCGACCGGCTACTCGTTCAACCTCGACGGCACCGCGATCTACCTGACCATGGCGTCGCTGTTCATCGCCGACGCGATGGACAAGCCGTTCGGCCTGGGTCAGCAGATCTCGCTGCTGCTGTTCATGGTGGTCGCGTCCAAGGGCGCCGCCGGCGTCACCGGCGCGGGCCTCGCGACCCTGGCCGGCGGGTTGCAGTCACACCGGCCCGATCTGGTGCCGGGTGTCGGTCTCGTGGTCGGCATCGACCGGATGATGAGCGAGGCGCGCGCGCTGACCAACTTCGCCGGCAACTCGATCGCGACGGTGCTGGTCGGGCACTGGGTCGGCGAGCTGGACCGGGTCCAGATGCACCGGGTGCTCTCTGGCGCCGACCCGTTCGACGAGTCGAGCCTGGAGCCCGCTGTCGAGGATGACCAGCCGGTCCGGGTCCCGGTGCCGGAGGGGGCGCCGCCCCTGCAGCCGGCGGGTGCCGGAGTCTCCTGACGGTCCGACCGGTCGACCCACAGCACTCAGTAGAAGTGCT
>NZ_DASSTI010000088.1:0-12757 GCF_035708005.1 Segeticoccus sp.
TGAGGGCAGCCTGCTTCGCTCGGAGGACCACACCCGGGACGCCACGCACGTCATCCCCATGGGGAATTACGTGATCGCCCCGGTGGGGAATTACGTGATCGTCAACCCCTGCTCACTGGGGAATTTCGTGATCGCTGACAGGCCACTCGGCCTCGCGACCCCGCTACCCAGGCGAAGAGGGTGCCAGGCATGTACCCAGCACCCTCGTCCTCGCTCATCCGGTCTCCGATTTCTTGTGCCCCCGGCGTGCCCCCGGCCTTCAGGTCACGCTTCGTCGGTGCCGAATTGTGTTGTCCTGCAATGGCTGCACCAGCGCGACGCACGCAGCGTCGCCTCTCCTAAAGCGGGTGTCGCAGGTTCGAATCCTGCCGGGGGCACCGACAAAACCGCAGGTCACAGGCCTGCAGACGCCGACGGCGACGCGTCCGATTCTGCGGTTGGCCCTATTTTGGCCTGACGAGCGCGAGCCCGGGCCTCGCTCAACCGGCGCGTGGGTGGCGACGGCGGCCGCGTCGTACCACTCGCGACGCATGTTCCGCACCCGCAGCGGCGCCCTCGTTCGGACGAACAAGGTTCGTCCGCTCCCTTCCCCGTCAGACGATTGGCCAGCGGCTCCGACAGGAACGTCGGGAAGGGCGCGCTGCGTCGCTGGTGGTCCTTCGGCGACGACATTCAAGCGGTCGTTGCCCTTCATGACCGACTCCTCGATCCGGAACCGCCTCCGCCGCAGGCCGACGTGCCGCACCTGCAGAGCGGCCAGCTCCCCGATCCGCAGCCCGCAGTACCCGAGCACCAGGGCAATGTCCCCGCGTTCCCCGGGTCTGGCCGGATCAGCGCTCGCCACGGCCACGGCTGCAGCACTGCTGGACGGCAGTGCGGGGCTGCGCAAGCTCGGCAGCCGACTCACCGCTGGCGCATCGGCTGGTTGTGGTGGCTGCTCGTCGCCGGCACGCTCAGCCTGGCCTCGCTCGGCGCCCTCGCGGCCAATGAAGTCGGTGACGAGACCGGCCGGCGCGACTTCGCCGTCGAGCACTGCTGTACCGACACAGCCTCACCTGGACCGCGCTCGCGGTCGGTGCCGGCCGGGCTGGATGGCGCCCGCCCTCCTCCTTCTTCGTGGACAGCTTCCGCTCGACGGACGTGTTGGCGGTCGGCTGGTTCGCCGGGCTACCGGCAGGTTCTGTGATCATGACGCTCTTCTACCGCCAGGGGGACCACAGCATCCTGCTGGCGGCTGCCCGGCACACGGCGGACAGCCTCACCTCAGGTACGCAGGCCACGCGCGCAGTGGTCGGGACCGCCACCAGCGCCTTCGTCCGTCGCGATCGGCTGCCATGCCGCTGACCCGGCCTGAACCTGATCCGACACGGTTGGCCAGTCTGCCCACAACCTCCCAGTCGCCGAAGATCGCGGTGCTGCCGCATCCCCCGAGCCGTCTGCGACTCGCTGGGCCGCTGAACGGCATGACCGGCGACAGGGTTGAAACGCAACCAGAGCAGCTCAGGCTGAAGCGCCGAATCGGGACGGGCCCTGTCCGAGTCGCAGTTGACGAGCAGGGTGTGGACTGAAAGCGACTTGGACTGGCCGGGTCGCGAGGACAGCAGCCATGCTGACCATCCGGTGCCTCGGCGGAACCTCCCTCTTCCTCTTCGGTACGCCCTTTTAGGGTTGACGCCGGTGTTCGCAGCGGACAACGTCGACACTCCTGGTGCCGCGCGGGCCACTGTCGCGATCTTGCAGGTTCCGCGCCTTTCGTTCCGGGTCCGCTGTTGGCCTGGCGGCTGCATCCCCGACCTCGCCTATGCCGTCGGCAAGCCTCCGCGGATAAGCCAGGACCCGCCGCAGGCGCGCCCTACTCGAGGTCATACCGCAGGATCTAACGCTGACCTGGGGCCGCACCGAACTCAGCGACGGTGATGTGGACCTCGAACACGCTCGTGTCATGGGCACTGGCACGGACCGGTCACGACATGCGCCCCTGAGGCACCGCTGAATGGACGGGCGCCTGACTGGCGCCGGACTGCAGTTGGACGTCCGGCAGGCACCACTGCCATCCATGCTCCGCGCAGCCGCCACTCCCCTGCGGCATCGTGTGCCAGTTCATCGACGCCCGTCAGGCGGTGGCACTCGGCTCGATGGCTTCGATCCGGTCGCGCAGGTTGAGCAGCATCTTCCGCATCATCCAAACGTCGGCAAACTCGAGCAGCGCTGAGAAGAGGATAGTCGGAGACATCCAGCGATACCGCGAACGAACGCGAGTGATGACCCGGGTCCGGCCGTCGACTTCAGTCTCGAGCTGCCAGGTCCATGTGGTGTCCCCCGGGGTTCCCCAGATCATGCTGGTTGGCGGGTCGAGTGAATAGATCCTCATGCCATGGTTGCCATCAGGACTCATAGGTAGGAGTTCGCCACGCTCGGCCTGCTGGAACTCGGGCAGTATCCGTCGTGCGCTGGGGCTACCGAGGTTGTCGAGCCAGTCGTATGAGTACCAGCCGGCGCGATTCACGCCGACCTGCACCAGCCAGGGAAAGATGCGCTCCGCTGGCGCAGCGATGGTGACTGCTCGGGTAGCACAGAAGGTTGGTCGCTGGACTAGGTCGTCACCCGGCAGGTCGCGCGCCACCTCCTCCGGCGTCGCACCCCACGTCAGCTGCCAGGGCCGCAGAAGCCGCAAGTAGGTCAGCACGGCAAGTGGAACAGCGATCGGAGTAAGATACCGCGGCCCCAGGGATGTCGGCCCCATGATTGATACCTCCATTCCTCATGGACCACAACTGCCGGGCTATCGAGGACCACGTCAACACCGGCAACCCCTCGCAGCTCTGCATCCTCACGCACGGTGCAGCGCGGGGCGGCGTCCGACGGGCGGTCCCGGCAGCGGAAGGGCCCTCTGTGGCCGGCCGAACAGGAGCGCCACTCCAACGACGTAAAGTGCGGCGATCACGGGTTCGGCTGGGTCGAACGCCCTCGCCCCTGGGATTCCTGAAGCGCTCTGGGCGAACAGCTCGGCCTGATAGCCGACCTGCTGCAGCAACCCCGCCGCCAGCAGTGCAGCACCGACGGGATGGCCCCACGACGAGCGGCGCCACAGCAGCAGCGCCGCCACGAGATACGCCGGCACCAACAGCACCAGGTCGGCGGCCGCGGACAGCAACGCACCGTATGAGGTTTGCACCAACTGGGCCTCTGGCAGCGCCTGACCGGTGAGGGCGTACCGCCCGAGGTAGAAGGCCCACATGGCCCCCAATCCGACCCCCAGGACTGCGAGCAGGACGCCCGCCGCGCGCTGCCGGGCAACTCCAGACAGGGTACGCGCAAGCTCGTCCCGATCGAGGCGACGCAGGCGCGCCATCAGAGCCACCGACGCCAAGACGACCAGCGTGACGTGAAGCGGGAGCGCGGTCGTCCATCCCAGCCCGAACGCATAGAGCAGGTAGGTGTAGGTGACGTACGCAAGAACCGCCAGCCAGACCAACTGCGCACGCGCCGATCCGTGTCCCGATCGCCAGACAGCGCCCAGCAGGGTCGGCGCGGCTACCGCCAACGAGACAGCGTCGAGACCACGAAACATCGCGGCGACGGACTCCGGCTCCGGGTACAGATCTGCCCGTAAGAGGCCCCACAGGCTCGTGCCCGCCAGCATAGCGCCAACGCCTACCGAAGCGGTGCGCGCGCCGTGGGCGCGGACGCTTGCAACGACTTGCCCGACGACACGACTGGTCACCGCAACAACTCGGCGCGCCAGACCTCGCACCGACTCCCACAAGGTCATCCTGACCACCGCCTTCGCCACTGAGACGAGAGGAACGAATACGGATATTAGCTGCCACGATCACCGCCTCCGTAGGGCCGAAGGTCCCGGCAGCGAGGAGACTGGGCCGCCGCCACAAATCGTGACGCTTGCGCTGGCGCGTGGCTCGGTGCAGCGGGATCCCCGAACGAAGGAGCGTGCCTAATCCAGTTGTTGCTCGACGATGGCGCGAAGTTTCTGGAGTTCACCGCGGTTGTGGACAAGTGGGATAGCGCCGCCGCTCGAACTGACTGTCGGTGAGGTCCAGACCTCCCGCCGCGCGGGTGGAGACAGTGACGATCCGCCGTGATAGCTGGCCCGGAGCGCGGGGTTCAGCAGCGTCGTGAGCTGGTGCGGGCCGAGCACATTGATCGCCAGTTGCGTTCGAGGCCCTCCGACGTGACCTCCCGCACCGGCAGTGACACGGCCGCGTTGCTGACCAGCACATCGAGCGCCGACGACCGCTTGCCGAACGCGGCGCCGAAGGTATGCACCGACGATGGCGAGGACAGATCGACACGCATCACGGTCACCGCCGCCGACCCGATACCGGCGGTGATCTACTGCCTTACCGCCCAGCCCTAACGGAGGCTGCGCGCTGTTGATTCATCCGGGACCCGAGATCCAGCCGAGATCGGCTCTCTGACGCAGGCAATGCCGTCGTTTCCGCCTCCAGGTTCCGCATGGGGCCCGGCGAGCACGCTCGCTCCCGCCGCGCACCGACCACCGGACGAGCCATGTGCGGCTCGCACCGCAGTCCCGGGGTTGCGACTCGGCTCGCTCCGCTCGTGGGCCACGAAGTCAAGTACGTTCTTCTTCGGCCGGTCGATGGAACCTGACCAGCAATCCGCGTCAACGCCCTCACCTGAACTGCAGTTCTCACCGCAAGCGTGCCGTTCGTGGCGGCCTCACCAACAACGACGAAGGTTCCGGGGAACCCAGCCTGTCCGTCCGACTTGCTTGACAGGTTCCGCACCGGGAATGGATTGAACCTGATTCGGGATGGACTTCCGGTCGTGCGGATACCCCTGCCGTAGCCTGATATTTCCAACGGACCGAACTCGAACCCGCGGAGGCTCACATGCCCTACGCCTTGTCGACCACGCTGAACCTCCCGTACGAGCTGGCGGTGGTGCAGACCCGGGCGGCACTCGCAGACCAGGGATTCGGAGTGCTGACCGAAATCGACGTCGCGGCGACCCTGAAGGCCAAGCTCGACGTCGACGTCCCGCCCCAGGTGATCCTCGGCGCCTGCCGCCCGCCGCTGGCCTACCAGGCCCTGCAGGCCGAGCCGTCGGTGGGTGTCCTGCTCCCGTGCAACGTCGTGGTCCGGTCCACGGGGGATCGAGAGACCATCGTCGAGGCCATGGACCCCGAGGTCATGGTCACCGTGGCCGACAGCGAGGCCATCCGCGAGGTCGCGGGGGAAGCCCGCCGGCGGATCAGCGCCGCTCTGGAATCCCTCCACGTCCCGCACTCGTCTCCCGGCAAGCACGACTGATCGGTCAGTCATCGAAGCCCTGCATGAGCCGGTGCATCTGGCGCATGTCGTCCGTGTCGTGCACGGGGTGCATCAGGTAGCTCGCCATCCGGCGCAGCCGTGGGTCCTTGCCGTGCGCCAACTCGTCCCGGCAAAGCCGCACCACCTGCCGGCGCTGCGCAGCGGTGCGTGGGTGCCAGTCCCGCATATGCTGTCCATGGCCCCAGGCCGCGGACCAGCCGGGCATCCGGCGCACCGCGCGGAGGAAGTGCTCGTCGGCTGCGTTGCGCGGGCCTCGTGCCGTCCCGGTCCAGCTTGGGGGACTATCGGCCGCCCTGCTCGAGGCACTAGTCGGGAGTCCCGCCGGTGACCCGGCGGTCGAGTCCCCGCAGGCGGCGACACCACCGGCGAGCAGTGCGGTGAGGACCAAGGCAGCAGCCGTACCCTTCATCTCAGATCACCTCCCCTTCATCGTCTGCGCGCGCTGGGCCGGTGTGCAGGGACCAAGGACCCTGCTGCGGGAGGGCGCCGCTGCACCAGGTTGTGGGCATCGTTGGAAGCGGTGAGCCGGTGAGCACACTGAGATGGGTCGGCTTCGGCGTCATGGCGG
This sequence comes from Segeticoccus sp., assembly GCF_035708005.1. Classification (NCBI taxonomy): domain Bacteria; kingdom Bacillati; phylum Actinomycetota; class Actinomycetes; order Micrococcales; family Intrasporangiaceae; genus Segeticoccus; species Segeticoccus sp. The sequence continues at coordinate 5,881 of NZ_DASSTI010000088.1, forward strand.
CGGTCGGGAGCTGCGCCGTCCCGTTCTCGTCGGCGAGCGGGCGATGGACCCGGTAGAGCGTTGGCCCGTCGGCCTCTGCCGGGCGATCGTCTTTCCCCGGGTGGAATTGACACTGTGGGCTGTCCGCCGTCTGGACCTCGGATCAGGCCACGTCACGGTCACTACGTCGTTCCGCTCGTATGTGGCCTGGCGCAGGCCATCGAATGGCAGTAAAGGAATGCATGGGAGAACCGACACGGACCTTGGCCTTGTGCTCCTCCCCGGGTGACCAGCGTCCTCGACCGGTCGGTGCGCGGACAGGGTCCAACGTTGCCCACACGGCCATTGCGCCAGTCACCAAAGGACGGGACCAAGGGCTCATCGCTAAAGAGCGGATCCGGGGCACAGTGACGGTGACTGAACTGGAGTGCCCGAGATGAACGCCGCGTCGAACGATCAACCGCCTGTCGTCGTAGGATACGCCGGTCGTGACAGCGACACGGCACTGGAGGGGGCCACGGCTGGGGCCGACCGAAGGCACCTGCCGCTCCGAGCCGTCCACGCCTACTTCACGGCTCCAAAGTACGTGTGGGTCCACCCGATGCTGGCCGATGACGATGCTGGCCGATGACATGGAGCAGGAGGCGCTGAGGGGCGCGACCGCGTTCGTCACCGAACTTGGCCAGAGGGTTAGGGAGATGCACCCGGACACCCCCCTCGTCGCCATACTGGCGCCCACCACACCGGGTGAGGCGCTGATCCCGGCCTCGGGAGAGGCCAGCATGCTCGTGGTCGGGCACGGGCGACACCCGGTGGCCCGAACTCTGGGATCAACGGCCGCGGCAGTGGCCGTGCATGCCAAGCGCCCCGACGTGGTGCTCCCCTCGACTCCGGAGCCGGTGGCGGCTCAGGACGTTGGCCCGGTGGGCGGCACACTACCCGCAGGTGAAGACCGAACCCGAGGTGACGCGGATGCGGCCGGCCAAGGCGCTCGTCGAGGCCAGCGGCGGCGCCGAGCTCGTCGTCGTCGGCAGCCGCGGCCGTGGTGGCTTCTCCAGGCTGTTCCTGCGCTCGCTCGGCCGACAGGTGCTGCACCTCGCGCACTGCCCGGTGGCAGTCGTCCGCCGGAGACAATGGGTGCATCGGTCGGGCCGGATTGTGGCCCTGTTCATGACGTTGCGATGTCGTGCAGGCCGGGCAGTCACGGCGCGCTCATCGGCGACAGGACAACGCTTCCACGAAGGAGTGAGCAGCGCATGCCATCACACCATGAACTCGCCGTGGTGGTCGGAGTCGACGGGTCACCACAGGGCCGTGCCGCCCTCGAGTGGGCTGTCGATGACGCACGACAGCGCGGTCTCGGGCTGCACATCCTGCACGCGCGGAGCACGGGAGCCTGGTGGCCCCCCGCCGGCGTCATCCCGGACGAGCTGTCCGACGCCGGCGGCAAGCTCCTGCGCGACCATGTCCGTCGGGCGCAGGAGCTCGCCCCCGGGCTGCCCGTCAGCACCGAATACGCCGGGAGCGGTGCTGCGGAGGCGCTGGTCCGGTCGTCCGACCGGGCCGACACAGTTGTGGTGGGTGCCCGTGGCCTCGGTCAGCTGCGAGGCGCCGTCCTCGGCTCCGTCTCGGCACAGGTGACCACGCACGCCCGCTGCCCAGTGGTCGTCGTCCGCGAGCCCTCCGTCCACCGTCGTGGCACTGTGCTGGTCGGCGTCGACGGAGCCGCCTCCGGTGCCGCCGCCGAGTACGCCTTCCTGCAGGCCGCCGCTCGCCTTGCGCCGCTCACCGCCGTGTATGCCTGGTGGCTCGACCCGGTCGGCGGCCTGGAGGGGTTCGTGCCCACCGAGGAGGTGCGCGCCAGCTTCCTGCGCGAGGCGGACGACGCAGTCTCCGCGGTGCTGGCGCCGTGGCGCGAGAAGTACCCGGACGTGCCGGTCCGACACGAGATCGTGCGCGCGGTCCCGGCCGAGGTCTTGGTGGAGCGGTCGACCGAGGCGGCGCTGCTCGTGGTCGGCAGCCGCGGCCGGGGCGGGTTCAGCGGGCTCCTGCTGGGTTCCGTCAGCCGCCGGGTGCTGCACCAGGCGCACTGCCCGGTCACCGTCGTCCACAGCTGAATCCCCGGCCCGGTCAGCTCCACCGCTACTTCGAAGGTGGCGCCAGTCAACGCCCGGCCTGGTGTCCGCGGTGCCCGTCGGCGCCCATGTCAGCAGCTCGCAGGGCATCGGAGACCAACCGTTGCCCGCTGATAATGGTTTGCTCGAGGGTCGTCGTGGCCGCATCGATGTTGCCCGACTCCAACGACCACTTGGCGGCCGCCATCCCCTGGATGAGGGAGTCGTTGACCTCCACGGCCTGCCGATGACGCACCTCGGCGATCGCGAGCAACCGGCGCTCGTCGTCAGCTCGTTTGAGTCGGTCGGCGGCATCACCGATCAGGACGCCGAGGAAGAGCAACGGGCCGACCCGAGACAACCACCCAACCTGCGACAGGTCGACGTTGTCGAGCCAGGCCCAGAGTCCGATGAGGCCCGAGGCCCCCAAGCCAGCAAGCAGCCCAACTCGAGTTCCGAACGTCAGGGCGAGCAGGCTGATCGGGAAGACGAGCAGAATCAACAGCGCGTCGGTCGCGTCGCCGATGAGCAGACGGAGGGCGAACACCAGCGCGTACATCGCGACGCTGGCGCCGACGGTCAGAGCGGGCCGCTGACGGAACCACGGTCCGTGCCCGTCCGGAGTCGCCTTTGGTCCGGCTCGCCGGCTCACATCAGTAGTCTGCCCGGCTGAAGCCGGGGATGGACGCCTCGGCTTGGAAGGGTGCGCCGTCCTGATGGACGTCCGTCTGGATCGGTCAGGCGACACGGACTCGCTCCCCCAGTCGAGGTATGACGGCGATGGCACTTGTCTCTTTGCGGACTCGCTCGGCCAAGGACTCTGCAGCGTGTGGCTCCGCGTGGTTGATGAACACGGTCTGGGGCTCGTCGGGCAGTTCATGAAGCCAGCCGACCAACTCGTCCGCGTCTGCGTGGACCGAGAAGCCCTCATCACATGCGACCTCGGCGCGCACGGCAACGTAGGTGCCGCTGATCTTCACCTCTCGGGCGCCCTCCTTGAGAGCCCTGCCACGGGTTCCGCTCGCCTGATAGCCAGTGAGCAGGACTGTATTGCATGGATCGGGAAGCATGGACCGAAGGTGGTGCACCACTCGACCGCCGTCGGCCATGCCGGATGCCGAGACGATGATCCGTGGTGTGTGGGACCGGTCGAGGGCTCGGGATTCATCGGCGGTCCTCGCCAGCTGCCAGCGGGGCATCGAGTCCAGGACGGCCTCGCCGTCCTCGACCAGCTCGCCGTCGGCGACCGGGCTGCGGTACACCTCGAGCACCTGCATGGCCATGGGGCTGTCGAGATGGATGGGGACATCGGGAATCTGGCGACGCGCCCGCAGTCGCCCCAACGCCTCGAGGACCAGTTCGGTGCGGTCAACGGCGAATGCGGGTATCAGCACTGATCCGCCTCGCTCGACGGTACGGCGGATGCACGCCGCCATCTCATCGTGCTCGAGATCTGCCGGCGGATGCATCCGGTCACCGTAGGTTGCTTCCAGCACTACGTGTCGCGCAGCCGGCGGCCGCGGACGTGGTCGCAACAACGGATGGTGAGGGCGCCCGAGGCCGCCGGAGAACAGCACGGACGTGTCTGCCATCTCCAAGAGCGCGCTGGAGGAACCCAGGACATGGCCAGCACGCACGAGTGTCAACTGGCCGCCGAAATCCAGGATGGTCTGGGTGTCGTAGGCCGTGGCTCTCAGGGCCGAGATCGCGCGGTCGGCATCTGCGGCGGTGTAGAGAGGCAGTGGAGGGTCATGTCGCGAGTACCCGGACGTCCGCGCGTACTCGGCCTCGGCCTCGAGGAGGTGCGCGCTGTCGCGCAGCACGATCGGAACCAGTGCCGCGGAGCCTGGGGTGCACCACGTGGGTCCGACGAAGCCCAGGCGGACCAGCGCCGGCAGGTATCCACAGTGGTCGAGGTGGGTGTGGGTGACTATCACATCCTCGATGGTGGACGCGGCGATCGGGAACCGCTCCCAGTTCAGTCGACGCCAGTGCCGCTCGCCTTGGTACAGTCCGCAGTCGATCAGCGCTCGGCGTCGATCGTGCTCGACGAGGGTCTTGCTGCCGGTGACCGTGCCGGCGGCACCCATGAAGGTCAGGATGACGCTCATGCCCGTCCACCTCCTCTGGCGCCAGATGATTGCCGCTGGGACTCGCACGTCGGACGCGCTCACACCGAACCTGCTTGGTCCAGCCTCAAGCCTTGCCCTTCTGGACGACTGGAGGGAGGGACGAACGTCCCGCAGCCGGGACCCACGAGACCGCATACCGTGGTCGCGGCGAAGGGAACGTCGATCACCTACTTCTTGGCAGTCCTCACCGCTGTCGCGAACGCGACGGCAAACGTGCTCATGCGCACGGCCACCCGAGACTTGCCGTCCGAACGGCAGTTTCGCGTCGGCATGTTCTTCGACCTTGCACGCCGTCCACTCTGGCTCACCGGGCTTGGCGTCTCCTTGACGACCTATCCCCTCGGAGCTCTCGCCCTCGGCACCGGCCAGCTCGGCGTGGTCCAGCCGATCCTGGTCCTGGAACTCCCCCTCACGCTCTTGGGCGCTGCCCGAGTTTTCGGCTCCCGGCTCGGCCTCCGGGACTGGGTCGGGGTGGCCGCCATGACCGTCGGGCTGACCGGACTGATCGTCTTCCTCCTGCCGCATGGCGGCGATCCGCGGACCGTGACCAGCCACACGTGGCTCATCGCATCGGCGTGCGTGGTCGCGCTGATCGTGCCGCTTGTGGTCCTCGGCCGGATGGTCCCGCTGCCAGCCGCTCGGGCGGCCTATCTCGGGGCTGCCAGCGGACTGGCTTATGGCCTGAGCGCGGCCTACACCAAGGGCATGACCATGGAGTTCACCGCGGGCGGCGTTCAGGCCGTCATCGCTACGTGGCAGCTTTACGCATCGATAGTCGCCGGCGCCGCCGCCACCTGGCTGCTGCAGAACGCCTATGCGGCCGGAGAACTGGCGGCGGCGCAGCCCGGTGTCACGCTGCTCGACCCCGCGGTGGCGATGGTGTGGGGCGTGGTCGTCTTCCACGAGCAGACCCGAGGTGCCGCGTTCGTCCCTTGTGCCCTCGCGGCGGCTGTGCTGATGGCCGCCGGGGCCATCACCCTCGGGTTCTCCCACCAGCTTGGCGTCCTCCACAGAAGCGATGGCGCTGCCCGAGGGCGAAACTGACAGGCGAAGATCCCGCCCGACGACGACGGATGAGACCACCTCCACGTCGGACGCCCCGAGCAACACCCGATTCGACACGGACCCACCTTGCCTGACCGGGATGGGCCGTAGCCCGACTCCGAGCGGCTACAACACGTCATCTCCAACCGTCACACGGACCCGGTGACGCGCCATCAACTCGGAGAGCGGCAGCGCCTCCCACCAGCCTGCGCTGTGGTCGTCAAGCGCCTCACCCCTGCCCCGCTCGTCCAGCGTCCGCTGAGCCGCGGACACGGCCTCGAAGAGCATCTCGTTGATGTCTACACCGGCGTCATACTCACGCACCAACACGGCAGTGACCGACCCGACGTCGTCCGCCAGTGACTCCAGTGACGTCCCGGCAGCCCCGCGAGGGTGGGTGGAGGTGCTCATCACCGGCTCCTTTCCGCCCCCCGTCACTCCCGGCCCCTTGGCCAGCATTATGCGCACAACCTGCGTGAGACAGGATGGGACCAAGGTCCCATCTCTTCACCCTGGCAATTCACCGGCAGCGCCCATTCGGGTACTGCCCGGCCTCGCCGCTCCGCTCGCCGCGTTCGCGCTGCGCCTGCCGCCCCATCGCGGGACCAAGGGCCCGGGTGCAGCGACCTTGACCACGGCAGACTTCGACTGCGCCGAACAGGAGGGAACTGGGATGAACACTTCATCGGTCGACCGGAAACCGGTGCTCGTTGGGTATGCCGACCGCGACAGCGACGCGGCCCTGGAGTGGGCAGCCGCCGAAGCAGACCGGCGCGGCCTGCCGCTGCGTGTCGTGCACGCCTACTCCAGCACCGCCGAGTATCCGTGGGCCTGGAGCTACCCCGTCCCCGCAAGTGAGATCGAACAGGCCCGGGCGGCCCTGCGCGACCAGGCCGAGTCCGTGCTCATCGGCCTCGGCACGCGCGTCGAGGAGGCCCACCCCGGCCTCCCCTTCATCGCCACGCTCGCCAGCACGACCCCCGGCGACGGCCTGGTGACCGCCTCGGCGGAGGCCAGCCTGCTGGTCGTCGGCCACGGCCGTCACCCGGTCGCAGGCTCCTTGGGCTCGACCGCTGCGGCCGTGGCCGCGCACGCCGAGTGCCCTGTCGTGGTGGTGCCTACCGTCACGGACCTAGCTAGGGCTCGGGACGAGGCCGACACCCGGTTCTCCGGTTCGATCGTGGTGGGGCTGGACGACTCGCCGGCGTGTGAGGACGCCCTCGGCTTCGCCTTCCAACAGGCGTCGGCGCGCGGCGCGAAGCTGGTTCCGCTGCACGCGTTCTGGATGGATCCGCAGTTCCTGCCGACGGGGGAACCATCGGACTGGGACAAGATCGACGCGAAGGCACAGGCCGCGGTGGACGTGCTCCTCGCTCACTGGAAGGGCCGCTTCCCGGAGGTCAAGACGGACCCGCAGGTGGCACGGATGCGGCCCGCGGATGCCCTGGTGGAGACGAGTCGGAGCGCCGAGATGGTCGTCGTCGGCAGCCGTGGCCGCGGCGGGTTCTCCGGCCTCCTGCTCGGCTCGGTGAGCCGCAAGGTCCTGCACCGAGCCCACTGCCCGGTGGCAGTCGTCCGCAAGGGACAGGTGCCGGCGTTGCACGACAT
>NZ_DASSTI010000089.1:0-8040 GCF_035708005.1 Segeticoccus sp.
GGTGCCGACCAGGTGGGCGGTGTAGGTGCGTGAGTCGTTGAGGGTGACCCGGATGTTGGCGCCCTGTTTGGCGCTGGCCACGACGTGGTTGTTGGTCACGATGCGGCCCTTGGTGTCCCAGATGACGCCCGAGCCCTGGTCGCCGGAGCTGCCGTTGGACACGGTGATCGCCACGACGCTGGGGGTGACCTTCTGGGCGACCGCGCTCCAGTTGGGCGCGGCGTCGGCGGCGTTGGTCACCGGGGGCGCGGCCTGGTTGCTGCTGCCGTTGCTGTTGGTCTGGCTGGAGCTGGTCTGCCCGGCCGGGGTCGAGGTGTCGTTGTGGGTCCAGGCGTAGGTGCCGCCACTGGCCAGCGCCGCCGCCAGCACCGCAGCCACCGGCACCGCCAACCACTGACTACGCCGCCCGTTGCCGTTGCCCTTCCCGTTACCCCCGCCGCCACCGCCGCCGGAGGGCCCGGCCGGACCGCCGGGACCCCCCTGGCCGTAGGCCGGCTGCCCCGGCTGGGCGCCCCAGGCACCGTGGTACTGGCCGGAGTTGCCGTACCACAGCGGGCGGGTCGGGTCCTGGCCCGGTCGCTCGCCCCGGCCGGTCGGCTGCCCCTCCTGGCCCGCGTGCCCGGAGGGGGCGTACCAGCGCGTCTGTTCGGCGGACCCGGTCGCGCCGCCGCCGGCGGGCGGGCCGTCGTACCGGTCAGGGTGCTCGGTCATCGCAAGGCTCCTTGCTCGTCGTCTCGTGGGCTCCAGCGTCTCCCAGTGGCGTCAAGAGTCACTGGATGTTTCCTGAGTGTTCGCTGAAGGAAGGTCGACGACGAAGGTCGCTCCGCCGCCGGGGGTGGGCGCCAGCCCGACGTGTCCACCATGGCTGCCCACGATTGCGGCGACGATGGCCAGGCCGAGGCCGGTGCCGCCTCCCCGGCCACGGGTCCGGGAGGGGTCGGCCCGGTAGAAGCGCTCGAACACCTTCGAGGCCTCCGCGGCCGCGACCCCGTGGCCGTGGTCGCGCACCTCGATGACGGCGCGCTGCTCGGAGGGCACCGGCTGCGGACCATAGACCGGCCGGATGCCGATGGCGATCTCGATGGGGCTGCCGGCCGGGGTGTGGTTGATGGCGTTGGCCATCAGGTTGGTGAGCACCTGTCGCAGCCGGGCGTCGTCGCCCTCCACGACGGTCGGGCGCAGGGTGCCGTCCAGGCCCAGCAGCCGGATCCGCCGGTCGGGGGCGAGGGCTCGGGCGTCCTGCGCCGCATCACCGGCCAGGACGGTCAGGTCGACGGGCGCGAACTGTCCCGGCCGTTGGCTGTCCAGGCGGGTCAGGAGCAGCAGGTCCTCGACCAGCCCACCCATCCGGCGCGCCTCGTCCTCGATCCGCCGCATCGCCCCGGCCACGTCCTCGGGGTCACGCACGGCACCCTGGCGGAAGAGCTCGGCATACCCCCGCACCGTCGCCAACGGGGTCCGCAGCTCGTGCGAGGCGTCGGCGACGAACTGGCGCATCCGCACCTCGGACGCCTCCCGCAGCGAGAAGGACTGCTCGATCTGGGCGAGCATGACGTTCAACGAGGTCGCCAGGCTCGCGACCTCGTCGTGCGTGTGGCTGGGGGGGATGCGTCGGGTCAGGTCACCGGCGGCGATGGCGGCCGCGGTGTCCTCGATCTGGCTCAGGGGGCGGAAGGCGCGCCGCACGGCGACCCACCCCAGCGCGGCGCAGGCGATGGTGAGCCCGAGCGCGAGCAGCCCGGTGTAGAGCCACAACTGGTCCACCGTGCGTTCCACCGGGCTGAGCGGCACCGCCACCGCGAAGGTCGCGCTGTCGTCGCTGGTCTTCCCGGCCACCACGCGCCACTGCGTGTCCGAGCCGTTGCGGGATCCGACGGTGAACGGCTCGCTGCTGACGACGTGCGCGTTGTTGAGCCCCAGGTGCGGGATGGACGGGCTCGACTGCTCCCGGTCGGAGGTCACCAGCAGCGTCGGCGGGCTGCCGTTGGTCGGCATGATGACGATCGTGTAGGGCGAGGTGAGCAGCGCGTTGACGTGCGCGCGGCCGCTCGGGGCGCGCAGGGCGTCGAGGGCCGCTGCCGCGAGCGGCTGGCTGACCTGCTCGAGCTCGCTGTCGGTGCGCGAGACGAGGTAGTGCCGCAGCAGGGTGGTGGTGGCCAGGCTGGTGACCGCCAGTGCGCCCAGCATGAGCAGCACCACGATCGCGACGAGGCGCAGCCGCAGCGGCAGCTGGTGCAGGTGCTGCCTGAGCAGGGCTGTCCACGCGGACGTGCGTTGGGACCAGGTGCGGTATGACGACCGCCTGCGGGACGTCATACCGGCGCCTTCCGCTGGGGTCGGGTCACGCGGACTGCGGTGGCTGGCGGAGCACGTAGCCGATGCCCCGTCGGGTGTGGATGAGCCGCGGCTGGCCGTCGACGTCGATCTTGCGCCGCAGGTAGGAGATGTAGGACTCCACGATGCCGGACTCGCCCCGGAAGTCGTAGTCCCACACGTGGTCCAGGATCTGGGTCTTGGACAGCACCCGGTTCGGGTTCAGCATCAGGTAGCGCAGGAGCTTGAACTCGGTCGGCGACACGTCGATGACCCGGCCGGCCCGGCGGACCTCGTGGGTGTCGTCGTCGAGCTCGAGGTCGGCGAAGCGCAAGGTGGCCTCGTCGTCGACCTGCTCCTGACGGGTGCGGCGCAGCACCGCGCGGATGCGGGCGACGACCTCCTCGAGGCTGAACGGCTTGGTGACGTAGTCGTCGCCGCCGACGGTCAGTCCCTTGATCTTGTCGTCGACCGAGTCGCGGGCGGTGACGAAGACGATCGGCAGCGCGCGACCGGAGTCCCGCAGCCGCCGGGTGACGGTGAAGCCGTCCATGTCGGGCAGCATCACGTCGAGCACGACGAGGTCGGGCTCGGTCTCGCGGGCGAGCCGCAGGGCCGTGTTCCCGTCGCCGGCCACGTGGACCTCGAACCCGGCGAAGCGCAGGCTGGTCGCCAGGAGCTCACGGATGTTGGGCTCGTCCTCCACCACGAGGAGGCGTGCCTCAGGAGTCTGACTGCTCACGCGGGACAGTGTGTGCGCCTTGTCTGGGAGTTTGCTGAGGACGTTCTGAGCGTAGTCTTCGCATCCGCTGCCCGGCGACCGGAACCCTCCGGAGCGGTCGCCGGGTGGGCACGGAGGCGGGGCGGCCAACGCGCTACACCGGGTCTCGGGGGCGGTCAACGGGTGGTCACGGAGGCGGTGGCTCGGTGCGGGCGTGCTCCGGTGGGGTGGCGCGGGCCAGCGCTTCCCAGTCGGCGTCGCACAGGTCGCGCAGGCCGTCGGTGACCAGCACCGCGCCGGTGCGCTCCAGCTCGTCGACGCCGAAGCCGCCGGTGCGGATCGCCACGCACGGGGCGCCCATCCGCGCGGCGGAGGTGACGTCGTACGTGGAGTCGCCGATGACGATCGCGCTCGTCCCGCCGGCCCGGTCGAGGGCCACCTGCAGGATGTCGGGGGCTGGCTTGGAGGTCTGTGCGTCCTCGGAGGTGGTGACGGCGTCGACGAGCCTGCGGACGCCGACCAGCTCGACCGCCTGCGCAGTGTGGTCGGGCTTGCCGGAGGACCCGAGGGCGACGAGGAACCCGCGGTCCTTGAGCAGTCGCACCAGGTCGTAGGCGCCGGGCAGCGGCTCGACCTCGTCGCGGAGCTGGTCGTACTCGCACTGCCAGGCCTGGCGCAGCTGGTCGCCGAGGCGGTCCTCGACCGCGTCGCCGCCGAGCGTGCCGACCAGCCGGTCGCCGCCCATCCCGATCGCGCGGTGCACCCGCCACATCGGCAGCTCGATGCCGTAGGAGCGGAACGCCCGGTGCCAGGCGATCGCGTGGTGGTAGGTCGAATCCACCAGCGTGCCGTCGACGTCGAGCAGCACGGTGTCGTGGAGGCGGTCCTGTGGGGCGGTGCCGGTCATGTTCCGTTGCCTACCCGCCCGCGCCCGCCGCAAGCCCGGGCGCATCGCCGCTCGGGGCTGCCCGTGACGTCAGCGCGTCGGCGGCTGCAGCACGTCGTCGGCGTCCACGATCGTGTAGGCGTAGCCCTGCTCGGCGAGGAACCGCTGCCGGTGGGCGGCGAACTCGGCGTCGACGGTGTCTCGGGCCACGACGGTGTAGAAGTGGGCGCTGCGCTGGTCGCCCTTGGGCCGCAGCAGCCGGCCGAGGCGCTGGGCCTCCTCCTGGCGGGACCCGAACGTGCCGGAGACCTGGATCGCGACGCTGGCCTCAGGCAGGTCGATCGAGAAGTTGGCCACCTTGCTCACCACGAGCAGCTGGATCTCACCCTCGCGGAACTGCTGGAACAGCCGCTGCCGCGCCGTCACGGTGGTCTCCCCGGTGATGAGCGGGGCGTCGAGCCGGCCGGCGAGGGACTCCAGCTGGTCGAGGTACTGCCCGATCACCAGCGTCGGCTCGCCGCGGTGCTTGTCCACGAGCGCCTCGACCACGCGGTCCTTCGGGCCGGCGGAGGCGGCGAACCGGTAACGCTCGTCGGCCTCGGCCGTCGCGTAGGCCATGCGCTCGGCGTCGGGCATGGTCACCCGGACCTCGACGCACTCCGCGGGCGCGATGTAGCCCTGCGCCTCGATGTCCTTCCACGGGGCGTCGAAGCGCTTCGGGCCGATGAGGCTGAACACGTCGTCCTCGCGGCCGTCCTCGCGGACGAGCGTGGCGGTCAGCCCGAGTCGGCGACGGGCCTGCAGGTCGGCGGTCATCCGGAAGATCGGCGCCGGCAGCAGGTGGACCTCGTCGTAGACGATGAGGCCCCAGTCGCGGGCGTCGAGCAGGTCCAGGTGCGGGTAGACACCCTTCCGCCTGGTCGTGAGCACCTGGTAGGTCGCGATGGTGACCGGGCGGATCTCCTTGCGGGCACCGGAGTATTCCCCGATCTCGTCCTCGGTCAGGCTGGTCCGGCGGATCAGCTCGTCGCGCCACTGCCGCGCCGCCACCGTGTTGGTGACGAGGATGAGGGTGGTCGAGCGGGACCGGGCCATGGCGCCGGCCCCGACGAGCGTCTTGCCCGCGCCACAGGGCAGCACGACCACGCCCGAGCCGCCGTGCCAGAAGCCCTCCACCGCCTGGACCTGGTAGGGCCGCAGCTCCCAGCCCTGCTCGACCAGGTCGATCGGGTGCGCCTCGCCGTCGACGTAACCGGCCAGATCCTCGGCGGGCCAGCCGACCTTGAGCAGCTGCTGCTTCAGGTGGCCGCGCTCGGAGGGGTGCACCACCACCGTCTCGTCGTCGAGCTCCGCGCCGAGCAGCGGCCGGATCTTCTTGTGCCGCAGGACCTCCTGCAGCACCGGCCGGTCCGTGCTGCGCAGCACGAGCCCGTGCACCGGGTGCTTCTCGAGGCTGAGCCGTCCGTACCGGTCCATCGTCTCGGCGACGTCGACGAGCAGGGCGTGCGGGACGGCATACCGGCTGTGGGTGACCAGCGCGTCCACCACCTGCTCGGCGTCGTGGCCGGCCGCGCGGGCGTTCCACAGTCCCAGCGGCGTCAGCCGGTACGTGTGCACGTGCTCGGGGGCGCGTTCGAGCTCGGCGAAAGGCGCGATCGCCCGCCGCGCCGCCTCGGCGCCGGGGTGGTCGACCTCCAGCAGCAACGTCTTGTCGCTCTGGACGATGAGGGGTCCGTCGGTCATCGCAGGAGTCCGTCAGTCATGGCCTTCGGCGCAACGCCGGTCCTTCCGCCGCTGTTCCCAGGGCCCTCGCCGGTCCGGTCGGGGGCGGTCAGTAGGAGTTGCCGTACTGCACCTGGGCGTTGCCGGCCACCGCGATCGCCCAGACGGCGATGGCGATGCCCGCGATGATGGTGATGCCCCACCCGACGGCGAACAGGATCCAGCCCAGCTTGGTCTTGCGCCGGGAGTCGACCGGGTCGTGGGCGTTCTTGCTCAGCGCGATGATGCCGAGCACGAGGCTGGGGATCAGCAGCAGGCCGGCGCAGAAGACGAACGAGACGCCCGAGGCGATCGTGAGGATGAGTGCCGAGGTGTTCTGCTGCGGCGGGGCGTAGGGCGCCCCGTAGCCGCCGTAGGGCTGACCCGGCTGCGGCGGCGGGGGAGGCGGAGCCGCGCCATAGCCGTAGCCGCCGGTGCCGTAGCCACCCTGCCCGTAGTCGCCGGTCGGGCCGTAGCCCTGGCCGTACGAGGACGGTCCGTACGGCGACGGGCTGCTGCCGTAGCCGCCCTGTCCGTAGCTGCCCTGTCCGTACCCGCCTTGCCCGTACCCGCCCTGTCCCGAGTCGCCCTGCCCGTGGGCGCCGTAGCCCTGCTGGGCCGGGTAGTCAGGACGGTCCGTCGGCGGCTGGTGGGGCTCGCCCTGGGGCGGAGGGGCACCCGCGTCGTGGCCGGCATACGGGCCCGGCGGGGGAGGCGGCGCAGCTGACTGCTCTGACTGTGGCATGACGCCGGTCGGCTCCTGCTCGATCGGTGACGTGGGGTCGCTCGTGGGGTCGGGGCCGCGCCACGGGTCGTCCCGGTAGGCGTCGTCGTCGTTGCGCTGGTCGTCGCTCACATCACCCTCCCCACATTGCGCCCAGGTCACCCTACCTGCCGCACGTGTGTCCGCTGCGCACCAACCCGGGCACCCATCGGTATGCCGGGTGCCTCCGGAGGTGCCCACCCTCGGGAGGCGCGGTGGTGGCGGTGCGCGCCCCTGCCACGATGGGGCAAGGACTGTGGACAGGAGGACGACCGATGCGACGAGCCCAGCGTGAGCCGATGGCGGGGATGCCCGAGCGGGTGACGATCTACGAGGTGGGCCCGCGAGACGGGTTGCAGAACGAGAAGTCGATCGTGTCGGTCGGCGCCAAGGCGGAGTTCGTGCGGCGTCTGCTGGCCGCGGGGCTGCAGACCATCGAGACCACGTCGTTCGTCAGCCCGAAGTGGGTGCCGCAGCTGGCGGACGCCGAGGAGCTCATCGCCGCACTCGGCGAGGACGCGGCCGGCTCCCAGCGGCCGGTGCTGGTCCCCAACGAGCGTGGTCTGGACCGCGCGCTCGAGCACGGCCTGTCGGCGGTCGCCATCTTCGGCAGTGCCACCGAGACGTTCGCGCGCAAGAACCTCAACCGCACCGTCGCCGAGTCGCTGGGCATGTTCGCGCCGGTGGTGTCGCGAGCCAAGGAGTCGGGCGCGTGGGTGCGTGCCTACGTCTCGATGTGCTTCGGCGACCCGTGGGAGGGGGACGTGCCGGTCGAGCAGGTGGTCGATGTGGCCTGCAGGATGATGGACCTCGGCTGCGACCAGCTCAGCCTCGGCGACACGATCGGCGTCGGCACCCCGGGGCACGTGGCGCGGTTGCTGGAAGGACTGGACGCCCAGGGGATCGGTGTCGACCGCATCGGCGTGCACTTCCACGACACTTACGGCCAGGCGCTCGCCAACACCGTCACGGCCCTGCAGCACGGGGTCACCGTGGTGGATGCGTCGACCGGGGGGCTGGGCGGGTGTCCCTACGCCCAGAGCGCGACCGGCAACCTCGCCACCGAGGACCTGGTCTGGGCGCTCGACGGGCTCGGGATCGAGACCGGCGTGGACCTCGAGCAGCTGGTCCAGACCAGCGTGTGGATGGCCGAGCAGTTGGGGCGTCCGTCGCCCTCGCGGGTGGTCAAGGCCCTCGCCGGCTGACCTGCTGCGGCGTGGCTTGACAGCGAAGTGGTCTGGCCCACTGCGTGGACAGCCGCTGCCTGCCGTCGAATCCGCTGCGGCTCTTGACATCGGTTCTAGCCTGCGAATGCCTCACATCAACTGCCGGTCGAGACCACAAGTCCCGGTCGACCAGGCCAAGGAGATCAGTTTGAGAGCGTTCCGTACCCGGAAGAACCCCACCGCTGAAGCGTGCCAGAACGGCGCCCACCGGCGCCTGCGCGTGACAGCACTGCTCGGTGCCGGCGGCGTCGCCAGCGCGTTGGCGTTGGCCCCGATCGCGGCCCAGGCCCAGCCTGCCTCGTCCTCCGCGGACGACACCTGGGCCACCCCGTGGGCGCAGAAGGTGCCCGACAGCCTGCTTGCCACGCAT
>NZ_DASSTI010000090.1:0-10050 GCF_035708005.1 Segeticoccus sp.
CGGGAGCGGCAAGGGGCGGCCCGCATGCAGGTGCAGGAGGCCGAGAAGTCGGGCAACCTGGTCATCGAGGCGAAGGGCGTCGGCTTCCGCTACGGCGACCGGCCGGTGATCCGGGGGCTGACGACCGCGATCATGCGGGGCGACAAGGTCGGGATCATCGGGCCGAACGGCTCGGGCAAGACGACCCTGTTGCGCCTGCTCCTGGGGGACTTGCCGCCGGGGGAGGGGACGATCCGGCACGGCACGAACCTGGAGGTGGCCTACTTCGACCAGTTGAAGGCCACGCTCGACGAGGAGAGGACCGTCCAGCAGAACGTCAGCGAGTACGAGACGATCCCGATCAACGGCCAGCCCCGGCACGTCCTGGGCTACTTGCAGGACTTCCTCTTCCCGCCGGAGCGGTCGCGGGTCCTGGTCAAGTACCTCTCCGGCGGCGAGCGGAGCCGTCTGCTGCTGGCGAAGCTGTTCACGAGGCCGTCGAACGTTTTGGTCCTCGACGAGCCGACCAACGACCTGGACATCGAGACCCTGACCTCTCTCGAGGACGTCCTCGACGGGTGGGCCGGCACCCTGCTCGTGGTCTCGCACGACCGCTACCTGCTGGAGCGGATGTGTGACCGGCAGGTGGCGCTGTTCGGGGACGGGCAGGTCCGCGACCTGCCGGGCGGGGTCGAGCAGTACCTCGAGCTGCGGCGCGAGGCGGCGGCCCGGCCGGGTGCTGGGTCCGGGCGTCGCGGGAGTTCGGGCGGTGCGGCGGGCGGTGCCGGTGCCGGAGGGGCGGGTGCAGGAGGGGCGGGTGCAGGAGGGGCGGGTGCCGGTGCCGATGCCGCGGCCGTGCGGGCGGCGAAGAAGGACATGAACCGGATCGAGCGGCAGCTCGGCAAGCTGGCCGACCGCGAGCAGAAGCTGCACGAGCAGATGGCGGCTGCGGCGACCGACCACGAGAGGGTGCTCGAGCTGAACGCCCAGCTGCGCGAGGTCGTCGACGAGCGCGAAGAGCTCGAGACCGAGTGGCTCGAGGCCGCCGACCTGGTTGGCTGACCGCCGCCGCGGCACCGGACTCCGCGGTGGGCCGGTTTCTGCCGCCGGGCCGTGGTTGCAGCGGGGGCTCGGTGCCAGGTCGGTGGTTTGTGGGCCGGTTTCTGCCGCCGGGCCTCGGTTGCAACGGGGGCTCGGTGCCAGGAACCCGGGACCGGATTGTGCCAGTCGTCGTGACCTCGAGCCCTCTGTCGCGTCCCGCCCTCGAGGCCGTTCATGCTGCGCGTCGGCGCCCCTCCCAGACCCGACTGGCGATCTGGGGCAGGTTGTCCAGGTCATCCCAGACGAAGCGCTCGAAGTCCCAACGAAGTCGCCGGACCTGGTCCTCTCGCTTCTTTTCGCGCACGATGGCGTCGGCACCGTCCTGTCCGCGGTACTTCACCAGGCCGTCGAACTCGATCAGTAGGCGCGTGCCCTTGACACGGAAGTCGGAACGGGCGATGACTCGGTCGCCGTCCATGACCTTGAACTGCGGTTCGACCGGGATCTGCAACGCCGAGAAGGCAAGACGGAGCCGGCTCTCGCCAACAGACTCGGAGCGCTTGTCGGCCATGCGCGCCATCACCAACGCCTCTCGCCCTCCCGACCAGCGCAGCACCCGGTCGGCCGCATCGCGAAGGTCGGCGACGCTGAGCATCTCCCGGTGCAATGCGGCGTCCGCTGCCACGATCGCCGTCGTGCTTCCCATCAGGGTGGCCGTCTGCGCCAGCGCGGCCGCCACTGGCAGGGCAAGGCCACCACGGACGTCGACTGGTTCCGCCCACGGGACGCGTCGATGGATCGAGAACTCCGGGTGGGTGCTTCCGTGGGTGCGGCCCTGGGCGGTCAGGTGGACCCGGCCGAGATCCACGCCGTATGTCGGGAGGCCGTGCAGCAGCAGGGCGGAGTGGTGGCTGGCCGCGGCACGACCGGCATACCGCCGGAGCAGGCCGCGAGCCCTCTGGCGGTGACGAGCCTCGGCATTCACCGGCTGCGGCAGTGGGAGTCCGTAGACGCCGCGAGCAAGGCGCCGACACATGCCCGACTCGACGAGGGCACGGATACCGACATCGGTGTAGCCACACTCAAGGGCATCGGTCCGGGTGAAGACGCCGCCCTGCACGGAGCTGCGCGTCTGGAGCAGGTCGTTCATCCGGACACTGTGGCTGTGCCAGCAGACCCGACGGGAGAGGATTGCCTCAGCTGTGGAGAGGGCCGGTCGTGACCGGTGGGCTGTGGGCGCGCCGAGGTGTCCCGCCGAGATATCCCGAGAACGCCATTCTGTCACCGGCTCGACATGCAGCGGGGGCTCGGTGGCAGATGTCGGGCGGGGTGGTTGGTTTCTGTCGCCGAGCTCGACGGGCAGCGGGGGCTTGGTGGCAGATGTCGGGCGGGGTGGTTGGTTTCCGTCACCGAGCCCGGCCTGCAACGGGGGCTCGGTGGCAGAAGTCCCGGCTCGGCCCGGCACGGCGTCCCGATCCTCACGACTGCCCCACCGCCGGATCGCCTCAGTGCTCGAACGGCCCGAGCAGGAGCCGCAGCAGGTCCGCGAGCTCGGCCCGCGCACCCTCGGGCAGCGCGCCGAGAATCGAGCGCTCCCGGGCCAGCAGGTCGGCCATCGCCTGGTCCACCACCTCGCGCCCTTCGCGGGTCAGGGCCACGATGACCCCGCGCCGGTCCTTCGGCGCCGGGCTGCGCCGCACCAGCCCGCGCCGTTCGAGCCGGTCCACCCGGTTGGTCATGGTGCCGCTCGTGACCAGGGTCTGTTGCACGAGCTGCCCGGGGGACAGCTGGTAGGGGTCGCCGGCACGGCGCAGGGCGGACAGGACGTCGAACTCCCACCCCTCGAGGTCGTGCTGCGCGAACGCCGAGCCCCGTGCGAGGTCGAGGTGGCGCGCGAGCCGGGACACCCGGGAGAGCACCTGCAGGGGAGCCACGTCGAGGTCGGGGCGCTCCCGCCGCCACGCCTCGACGATGCGGTCGACCTCGTCCTGGCTCGTCCGGCCCCCGGCAGCGACCGCCCCGGCGGCGCCCGCCCCCGCAGCCGCACCGGTCGCCCGGCTGTCGGCGGGCTCGCTGGGTCTGGCCGTCATGGTGGCGAGTCTACTCGGCATCGAGTATCTTGATATCAAGATAACTCGGAGAGGAGTCACCATGACTGACACGAGTCCGCCGAGCACCACCCCCGGCAGCGCCAGCGATGCGCCGACCTGGGATCCGCAGCAGTATGCGCGGTTCAGCGACCACCGCGGCCGGCCCTACCACGACCTGCTGCAGCGGGTCGGCGCCGAGCAACCGGCGGTCGTCGTCGACCTCGGCTGCGGCAACGGCCCCCTCACGCTCGGCCTGGCGCGGCGTTGGCCGCAGGCACGCATCGTCGGCGTGGACTCCTCGGCCGAGATGCTCCGGCGCGCAAGGGAACTCGACGTGGCCGGCCGGGTCGAGTGGATGCGGGCCGACGTCGCCGACTGGGACCCGGCCTCGCTCGGCGCCGCCCCCGACGTCGTCGTGACCAACGCCCTGTTGCAATGGGTGCCGACCCATCTGCGCCTGCTGCCGCACTGGTTCCGGGCTCTGGCGCCCGGCGGGTGGTTCGCCCTGCAGGTCCCGGGCAACTTCGACGCCCCGTCCCACGCGATCCTGCGTGAGCTCGTCCTCACCCATCCCCGCGCAGCCGAGTTGACCCCCGGGATCCGCGACGGCAGTGCGGTCGGTGAGCCCTCGACCTACGCGTCCTTGATGGCAGCCGAGGGGCTGGTGCCGGACGCGTGGGAGACCACGTACCTGCACCTGCTCGACCCGTCCGGCGAGCAGAGCGACCCGGTGCTGGAGTGGGTGAAGGGCACGGCGCTGCGGCCCTTCCTCGACGTGCTCACCGGCGAGGACGAACGCTCCGACTTCCTTGCCACGTATGCCGATCGCTTGCGTGTCGCCTACCCTCGCCAGCGCTACGGGACGCCGTTCCCGTTCCGCAGGGTGTTCGCCGTCGGTCACCAGCCGGCGAACGCGACTGTCCCCCCGCAACAGGGGGAGGGCGCGTGAGCATCGTCGGCCTGCACCACGTCCAGGTGTCCTGCCCCGCCGGATCCGAGGATCGCCTGCGGGAGTTCTACGTGGGCGTCCTCGGTATGACGGAGATCACCAAGCCGCCCGTCCTCGCCCGCCGCGGCGGCGCGTGGTTCCGCGCGGGGAGCTGCGAGATCCACTGCGGCGTCGAGGAACCGTTCGCCCCGGCCCGCAAGGCGCATCCGGGCATCGCCGTCTCGGACCTCGACGACCTGGCCCGCCGTGTCGCCGCGGCCGGCGGCGAGGTGCGCTGGGACGAGAACATCCCCGGGCTGCGCCGGTTCCACACCGACGACCCGGTCGGCAACCGGATCGAGCTGCAGCAGGCCTAGACAGCGCGGCGGCCTGCCGGCCCGGGCGCTGCCGGCCCGGGCGCTGCCCTGCCCAGAGCTCGACGGGACCCGCGCTGCGGTTGCTCGCGCTGCACGCCGACGGGCTGCCGGGCAGACTGAGCCTTGTGTTCCGCGACCGCGCCGACGCCGGAGTGCAGCTGGCGGAGGCCCTGGAGAAGCACTGGGCCGGCCGCGCCACCCCGCGCCCTGCCGTGGCGCTCGCGCTGCCGCGCGGCGGTGTCCCGGTTGCTCGAGAGGTCGCGCGGGTGCTGGGGCTCGGCCTCGACGTCCTGGTCGTCAAGAAGATCGGCGTGCCCTGGCAGCCGGAGCTCGCGCTCGGGGCGGTGGGGGAACGGGGCCCGGCCGTGTTCAACGAGCAGGTCCGGGAGCGGGCCGGCTTGTCAGCGCAGCGCATCGAGGAGCTGGTCGACTCCACGAGGAATGAGGCGGCCACGCTGGCCGCGGACCTGCGTGGGACGTCGTCGGGAGGCGAAGAGCTCGGCGGCGGGCCGGCGCTCGTCGTCGACGACGGCATCGCCACCGGGGCCACGGCACGTGCGGCAGCGGTCCTGTTGCATGCGGCCGGCGCCAGCACGGTGACCCTGGCTGCGCCGGTGTGCCCGGCGCGGGTGCTGCCCGAGTTGGAGGAGGACTTCGACGAGGTCGTCGTGGTCCGCGCGCCGCGGCGCTTCGGCAGTGTGGGGGAGTGGTACGTCCACTTCGGTCAGACGAGCACCGACGAGGTGCGCCGGATCCTCGCCGAGCGGTGAGGCCGCGACTCGCTGAACCGGCGCAGTCAGTCCACCGGTGCGGTCACTTCACCGGTGTCTGCAGCCTCGGCCTCTGCTCCAGGCCCACGAGGCCGTTCCAGGCGAGGTTGACCAGGTGGGCGGCGACGTCGGCCTTCTTGAACCGGCGGGAGTCGAGCCACCACTGCCCGGTCAGGGCGACCATGCCGACCAGCATCTGAGCGTAGATGGGCGCCGTCTTCGGGTCGAGCCTGCGTCGCTTGAACTCGGCGGCGAGCAGGTGCTCGACCTGGGAGGCGACATCGCTGATCAGGCTCGCGAAGGAGCCGGTGGTCTCGCCGACCGGCGAGTCGCGCACGAGGATCCGGAAGCCGTCGGTGGAGTTCTCGACGTAGTCGAGGAGGGCGAGTGCGGCCTGCTCGACGAGCGCGCGGGGGTGGGCACCGGTCTCCAGTGCTCCGGTGATCCCGTCGAGCAGGGTGCGGATCTCGCGGTCGACCACGACGGCATACAACCCCTCCTTGCCGCCGAAGTGCTCGTAGACCACGGGCTTGGACACCCCGGCACGGGCCGCGATCTCCTCGACCGTGGTGCCCTCGAAGCCCTTGTCGGCGAAGAGGGTTCGCCCGATGGCGATGAGCTGCTCACGCCGCTCCTTGCCGGTCATCCTCGACCGGACCGGTGTCGTCTCGTCCTTGTTCCGGGCAGCGTTCACGGTCTCATCTTCGCAAGGTGGGGAGTTCGGACCCGGCACCGGCTCGCCGGTCCGGGCGGCTATGGCGGCTCGGGACGAGCTCAGGCTGCCACGCGCTTGGCCGCGAGCCGCGCCGGTCGTGGCCAGCGCACGTCACGGGCCCAGCCGAGCTTCTCGAAGGCCCAGATGATGCGGGCGCTGGAGTCGACCTGCCCCCGGTCCACCCCGTGCCGCGCGCAGGTGGGGTCGGCGTGGTGCAGGTTGTGCCAGGACTCGCCCATCGACAGCACGGCCAGCCACCAGACGTTGCCGGACTTGTCGCGGCTCTTGAACGGCCGCTCGCCGAGGGCGTGGCAGATCGAGTTGATCGACCAGGTGACGTGGTGCAGCAGCGCCACCCGCACGAGCGAGCCCCAGAAGAACGCGGTCACCGCGCCCCACCAGCTCATCGACCACAGGCCGCCGACGAGGGCGGGCAGCAGCAGGGAGACCACGACGAGCCCGGGGAAGGAGCTGGACACCCGGCGGATGGCGGCGTCCTTCATGAGGTCGGGGGCGTACTTGGTGCGGGGCGTCTGCTCGACGTCGAACAGCCAGCCCATGTGCGCCCACCACAGGCCCTTGATGAGCGCCGGCACGGTCTCGCCGTAGCGCCACGGCGAGTGCGGGTCACCCTCCCGGTCGGAGAAGGCGTGGTGCTTGCGGTGGTCGGCGACCCATCGGATGACCGGCCCCTCGATCGCGAGCGAGCCGGCGACGGCCATGACGACCCGCAGCCAGGTGGGCGCCTTGAACGAGCCGTGGGTGAAGTACCGGTGGAAGCCGACGGTGACGCCGTGGCCGGAGATCGCGTACATCACCACCGCGATGACGATGTCGTGCCACCCCAGGCCCCAGCCCCAGGCCCACGGGATCGCGGCGAGCAGGGCGAGGAAGGGGATGAGGATGAAGAGCCCCAGTGCGATCTGCTCCCCGGCGCGCTTGCGCTCGGGTGCCTCCTCGTGGGTCGGGGCGGCCGTGGGCGGTGCGGCTGCGGTCTCGGCGGGGTTGTGCCTGCGGCGGGAACGGGCGTCCGGTGCGTAGGTCGTCACGGTCGGCCTCCGTGGTTGGGTGCAACTTACGGCACCGTAACCTACGAATCCGTAAGTCGCCACCGAAGCGTATGCCGGGCACGCAGCCGTTGCCCGGCGGTCCACTACCCTTGGGGCTGGCCTGCGGGCCCGTCCGTCCGGACGTTCCCCGGTTGCTCTGCTGGCAGGGGCCGCCTGACTTTGAATCAGGATTAGCGACGTTGGTTCGATTCCAACCCGGGGAGCAGCACGGCATACCGGCACCTGGCTGGTCCGAGGCGCCGGGAAGAAGTGTCGGTGCCCCGTGGTTGATTGACGTCATGACGACGGTGCACGCATGACGACGCTGACCGGCCAGCCGGTCGAACGTGAGGCCCCACCCCAGAACCCGTGGCCCGCCCTGTGGGCGCTGTGCCTGGGCTTCTTCATGATCCTGGTCGACAGCACGATCGTCTCCGTCGCGACCCCGGCCCTCATGTCCGGGCTGCACGCCGACGTCAACGAGGTCGTGTGGGTCACCAGCGCCTACCTCCTGGCGTATGCCGTCCCCCTCCTCATCACCGGACGACTCGGTGACCGGGTGGGTCCCAAGCGCCTCTACCTGACCGGGCTGACCGTGTTCACGCTGAGCTCGCTGTGGTGCGGGCTGACCGGGACGATCGAGCAGCTGGTCCTCGCCCGGGTGTTCCAGGGGCTCGGCGCGGCAATGATGACGCCGCAGACGATGGCCGTGATCACCCGGATCTTCCCGGCGCAGCGGCGTGGGCAGGCGATGGGGCTGTGGGGTGCGGTCGCGGGCGTGGCGACGCTCGTCGGGCCGCTGCTGGGCGGCGTGCTGCTCGACAGCCTCGGGTGGGAGTGGATCTTCTTCATCAACGTCCCAGTCGGCGTCGTCGGGTTCGCGCTGGCGAGCAGGTTCGTGCCGCGGCTGCCGACGCACGCGCACCGCTTCGACCTCCTCGGCGTGGTGCTCAGCGCGGTCGGCCTGTTCTGCCTCGTCTTCGGCATCCAGGAGGGGCAGACCTACGACTGGGGCACCATCACCGGGCCGGTCTCGGTGTGGTCGCTCATCGGCGCGGGCGTGGTGGTGATGGGGCTGTTCGTCGTGTGGCAGAGCCGCAACCGGCAGGAGCCGCTCGTGCCGCTCAGCCTCTTCCGCGACCGCAACTTCTCCCTCGCCAACGTGGCGATCACCGCGGTCGGCTTCGCGATCACCGCCATGGCCTTCCCGCTGATGCTCTACGCCCAGGTCGTGCGCGGGCTCAGCCCGACGAAGGCGGCGCTGCTCATGGTCCCGATGGCGGTGATCTCCGGGGTGCTCGCGCCGTTCGTCGGCCGGCTCGCCGACCGGGCGCACCCCCGCTACGTCGCCGGGGTCGGCCTGCTCGCGTTCCCGCTCGCGCTGGTGTGGCTGTGGCAGGTCATGACGCCGGACGTGCCGATCTGGCAGCTGCTGCTGCCGATCGCGCTGCTTGGTGTGGCGAACGGGTTCATGTGGTCCCCGCTGTCGACCACGGCCACCCGCAACCTGCCCATGCGCCAGGCCGGGGCGGGCTCGGGGGTCTACAACACCACCCGCCAGATCGGAGCGGTGCTCGGCAGCGCCGCGATCGGGGTGCTCATGCAGTCCCAGATCGCCTCGCACCTGCCCGGACTGGCTGGTGGCGGAGCCGCGCAGGAGCAGAGTGGCGCGCTGCCTGCCGCCCTGCACGAGGGCTTCAGCGCGGCCATGGCCAACTCCATGCTCCTGCCCGCGGCCGTGCTCCTGCTCGGGCTCGTCGCGGCACTGGTCTTCGAGCGGCCACGCCACCTCGTGGGCCGATCCGGCGCCGGCGGGCCGGCCGCACCGGCCCCCGAGACCGCCTTGCCCGTGGCCGAACCACAGGTGAACGCCCGGTAGCATCGAGGAGGCACCGGGGCCGGGCGGCGAGGGCACTCGCGCGACGACCTCGCGTGTCGGTCCGCATCCCCGTCGACTGGGAGCCTCTCCGCGTGAGCACCCCGCGTCCTGCTGGTCCGCCTGCCGCCGTCATCGTCCTCGCCGCAGGCGAGGGCACCCGGATGAAGTCGGCTGTCCCCAAGGTGCTGCACGCGATCGGCGGTCGCACGCTGCTGGCCCACGCGATGGTGGCGGCTCGCGGGACCGAGCCGGGTCACCTCGCGGTGGTCGTCCGGCACGAGCGCGACCTCGTCGCCGAGCACATCGGCGCGGTCGACACTGACGCCCTCGTCGTCGACCAGGACGAGGTCAAGGGCACCGGCCGCGCGGTCGAGTGTGGTCTCGACGCGCTCCCCGACGGGCTCACCGGCACCGTGCTCGTGACCTACGGTGACGTCCCGCTGCTCACCGCCGACACGCTCCTCGGGCTGCAGGCCGAGCATGAGCAGACCGGCAGCGCCGTGACCGTCATCACCGCCAGCGTGCCCGACCCCACCGGCTACGGCCGGATCCTGCGCGACGCCGACGGCGAGGTCGGCGGCATCGTCGAGCAGAAGGACGCCACCGACGCGCAGCGCGCGATCACCGAGATCAACTCCGGCATCTACGCCTTCGACGCCAAGGTGCTCCGCGAGGCCCTGCGGGAGGTCGGCACGGACAACGCCCAGGGCGAGAAGTACCTCACCGACGTGCTGGCCATCGCCCGCGAGGGCGGCGGCCGGATCAGCGGGCACCGGATCGACGACGTCTGGCAGACCGAGGGCGTCAACGACCGGGTCCAGCTCGCTCGGCTCGGCGCCGAGCTCAACCGGCGCACCGTCGAGCACTGGATGCGCGAGGGCGTCACCGTGGTCGACCCGCACACGACGTGGATCGACAGCGACGTCTCCTTCGGCCGTGACTGCCTCATCCACCCCCAGACCCAGCTCCACGGCGCGACGACGATCGGCACCGGGGTGACGATCGGACCGGACACCACGCTCAGTGACGTGGAGGTGCGCGACGGTGCGACCGTCATACGGACGCACGGGTCGCACGCCCTCATCGGTGAGCGGGCCACGGTGGGCCCGTTCGCCTACCTGCGCCCGGGCACCGAGCTGGGGACCGGCGGCAAGATCGGGACCTTCGTCGAGACCAAGAACGCGCAGATCGGCGCGGGCTCCAAGGTGCCGCACCTGTCCTA
>NZ_DASSTI010000091.1:0-12236 GCF_035708005.1 Segeticoccus sp.
CCACAAGTACGTGATCCAGGTGCTGTGGCGCAAGCGCCGTCTTGCGTGGTCGAGCTTCATACGCAGGGGAGAAGCCGTGGGGGATCGCAAGATGGACTGGCAGTACCGGGCCGGCGGGGCGGGGTGCCTGCTCAGCGATCGCCCGGCGGGGCGGTACTGCCAGTTGAGATTGCGGTTCGGTGAGCCGAGTCACCCGGGCCGCAGGGGACTGGTGCACCGGCCGGGACGGGTTCGGGTGACGCGGCCAGCCCTGCCGGTGACGCGGCCAGCCCTGCCGGTGACGGGGCGTGCCCCTCCGCGGCCGCTGACGGCAGCCGTCGCAGACCCTGAGCCGGCCGCAGCCGGCGCGTTCGACGCCGCCACGCCAGCGCCCCGACCAGCGTGAGCACGACGAGCAGACCGAGCGAGCCGAGCTGTAGCGGCCCCGAGATCGGCGCGCGCGAGAGGACCGGTGCGGGTGGGGAGCCGAGCGGGCCGACGACCCAGTGGAAGGTCGTGACCGTGGACGCCATGCCCTGACGGTGCACCGTCACCCGGACCGGGGTCGTGCCGGACGCGCGAAGCCGCACGCCGGCCGCCCACTTCTGGTCGGCCAGGCGGTGCGCCGGCACCGACGATATGCCGTGGCCCCCGGACCCTGGCACGGACACCGTCACGCCGGTCACCGGTCCGGGTGAGGGGCGCCGGGCGTCGAACACGTCGAGCGTCACGACGCTGTCTCCCGGGTGGTTCGGTGAGACCGTCAGCGTCTCCTGCAGGTCGTCGACCGTGCGGTCGAGAATGCGGCTGGGTGGCGGGCCGGCGCGGTCCACGAGCGCCGGGGCGATGGCCGGCTGGCCGCTGGCGAGCACCGCCGCGAGCAGCACCATGACCCCGAGACCGGCTGCCTCGAGCGCTACCCGGCGCCGCGGCGAGCGGCCTGCCCCATCGGCGCGACCGGCGGTGTCCGGGACACCGGGGACACTTGCGTCGCTCGCGCGACCGGCGCGACCGGCCCGACGGTGCAGGCGCCGAGTCGTGGTCACGGCGACCACACCCACCGCCACGCTGAGCAGGACCTTCGCGATGAGCACCCGTCCGTAGACGGTCCCGACGGCAGCGTCGACGGAGACGATGGTGTCCCCGGCGAGGTAGAGCCCCGTGACCGCGACGGTCGCGACGAGGAAGGCGGCGGGTGCGAAGAACTCTCGCAGGAGCGTCCGCACCTCACCACCGTCCAGGCCGATGCGCCGGCGCCGCAACGCGATGCCCGCCAACAGGGTCACCGCTCCGAACCATGCGGCGCCGGCCCAGACGTGGAGGGCGGAGGCGGCCGTCCAGGTCAGCCCACCCCGCAGCCCGGTGTGGCCGAGCAGGACGGTCGCGATCGCGGCGACGAGCCCAGCCGTGGCCGCCCATGCCGGCCGAGCGCCCCGCACGAGCGCCAGGACGAGCAGCACCAAGGCTGCTTCGCGGACACCCGAGCGCACGGCATACGAGCTGGAGATGGCCGAGCCACCGACCTTGGTGAGCTCGACGGCGAACCCGACCGCGGCCGCGACGACGGCGCCGAGAGCAGCCGCCACGCCGACCCGCGTCACGCCGGACAGGGGGCGTCGATCACGACCCGGGAAGGCGCGGCGGAACAGCTGTGACACGAGGCTTGTCCCGAGCGCGAGCCCGAGGCCGATGAGGACGCCGGTGCGCCAGGTTGCGTCGACCAGGTCCGGCGGTGTCTCGGTGACCCCGCGGGCGCTGTCGGCCACGACGGCGGTGTTGATGCCGAACGCGAACCCGCCGGCCGTGCGGTGCAAGTCGTCGCTGGAGAGGGTCTCCCACGTGACGTGGTAGGCGCCCTCGGGGAGCTTCGGGAGGTCGGCGACGACGGCCAGCGGCTCCTCGGTGTCCACGACGCCGGCTGCTTCCGCCGCGGCCTCCTCCGGACTGGACGGGGTCGCCTCCTCGGCCTCGGCACGCACCTTCGTGACCGGGTATGCCCGGCCCGAGCCGTCGGTGAGGACGATGCGGGTGGACTCCGGGACGACGTGCTCACTGAACTCGAGCCGCAACTCGGTGGGCGCCACCGTGAGCGACTCGCCGTCGGCCGGCGAGCTGGCGGTGAGGTAGGCGTGTGCGGAGGCCGGCCCGACGCTCGGACCCGCGAGGACCGCGAACGCCAGGGCGAGGGCGAGTCCGAGGACACGCAGGCCTTTCCGCGCTGACGAGACGCGCAACGCCCTCGGCAGCTGGGACCGGACGAGGTGCCGGGTCCGCCCGCTCGTGGCGGCCACGTCAGAGCACCGGGACGTGGCGGAGGGAGACCCCGCCGTAGCGGATGGTCGCTGCTTCACCGGAGCGGATGGCCCCGGCGGTGTTCTGGTAGACGAAGTAGTAGGTGCTGCCGGCGCGCATCGCGTGCCCGGTCCGCATGAGCGACACGCGTTTCGTGCCGCCCGTGCGGGCCTCGCTGGACAGGGCCGGCGGGTGGTTCCGGTCGGCCTGGAGGCGCTGCGCCTTCTCGGCGTCGATGACGACGTAGCTGAGGACGAGGAGGCCCCCGTCGCCGACCACGGCGAGCCGGGTGAACCGGACCCCGTAGGTCGACTCCATCGCACTGGACTGCGGCACGGCGGCCGCGTGCGGCGTGCCGCTGCCGAGGCTGCGGGCGACCAGGCCGCCGCCCCCGAACAGGGCGAGGATCAACAGGATCGAGACGATGAGCTTGCGGCCCGCGAAGGACCGCGGATGGAGGCCTGACTGCGGCAGGCTCGGGGGTTCTGCGGTGGTGGTCATCGGACTGCCCTCCGGATGAAGTGGCCGGGGTCACGGGCAGGTGACCCCGGCACGGGTGGGAACGCTCAGGGGAGCGTGTATCGGGTGGAGGTGAAGGAGTCGAACCAGGCCGTGCCCGCCATGGTCGATCCGTTGGTGTTGGTCATGCCGGCCGTGATCCCGAGGCGCACGCTCTGGATGCGCAGGCTGGTGGTGTTGTTCGCGCCGGTCAGGGTCGACTGTGCGGTCCCGTCGAGGCTGAGCACCGCCTGGCCCGCAGCGCTGCCCGTCGCCGGGCCCTGCTTCCAGTCGAGTCGCAGGACGTGCGAGCCGGCGCCCAGCGAGACCCACGAGCCGGTGGCGTTGCCGCCCTGGGACCGGGCCATGAAGAGCCGGACCTCGGGCGTGGAGCCCTTCGTGTGGTACTGGACGGCGAACGCCTGCCCGTTGGCGGTGCGGCCCTCGAAGATCGTGAGCACCGTGTTGGTGTTCGTCCCCGAGGTCAGCGTGTGCGGGTCGAAGGCGAACTGCGCGTGGTAGCTCGTCTCGTCGACCGGCCCGTTGTCCGTCACGTAGGCCGCCGCGTTCTGCCGGCCACCGGCCAGCGTGGCCGCG
This sequence comes from Segeticoccus sp., assembly GCF_035708005.1. Taxonomy (NCBI): domain Bacteria; kingdom Bacillati; phylum Actinomycetota; class Actinomycetes; order Micrococcales; family Intrasporangiaceae; genus Segeticoccus; species Segeticoccus sp. The sequence continues at coordinate 3,367 of NZ_DASSTI010000091.1, forward strand.
AGGCCGTAGTTGCCGGCGGACGGCGGGATCCCGGCCTCCAACGTCGCACTGACCGAGCCGGCGCGAGCCGACCAGGCCGACAGGGTGCCGGTGTCGAAGGTGTCGGCGAAGATCCGGTTGCCCTTGTCGACCTGGACCGTCGTGTTCACTGCGTTGCTCCAGTTGCCCGCGGCGTCGAGGACCCGCATGTTGAAGCGCTGCTGGCCCAGCGGCAGGCCCTGGAGCGGAACCGTGGCGGAGACCTTCGTCCCGTCGTCGGCGATGGTGACCCGCGTCGCCTTGCCGGCGCCCGGGTCGGTGGTGCCGACCCAGAACTCGGCGGTCTGGAAGCGTGGCCCGACGAACGGCGTGTTCTCCGTGACCGCAGCGGTCAGGGTGACCGTGTCGGCACCGGCCGTGGGGTTCGGGCTCGCCGAGAGCGTCCCGAGCACGGGTGCGGTCTTGTCGTAGACGAGCCGAGCCGTCGCCGAGTCGGCCGACAGGCTGCCCCAGTTGCCGGCAGCATCCTTGCCGCGCACCACGATCCGGTGCTCGCCCTGGCTGAGCGGACGGATCTGGCTGAGCGGGATGAGCCCGTAGACGTTCTCCGACTGCGAGTCCATCGCCCCGTCGACCGGCAGCAGCTGGAACCCGGAGCCACCGGCCAGGGTCGTCGACGACGGGTCGAGGAAGGCCTCGGCGTCGACCAGTGTGCTCTGCGGGCCGCCCTGGCCGTCCACGTCCTCGATGAGCGCGGAGACGACGAGGTAGCCCCGGTTGCTCGGGTCGTTGATCTGCCCGTTGGTCGGGTTCGGCCCGACCGAAGCGGCCCGCACCGTGGGAGCGGTGAGGTCCACCGGCAGCGGGACGTCGAGCGTCGGACCCCACAGGCCGAGGCTGTCCTTGCTGCGGACCAGGATGTGCGCCGTGCCCTCGCCCAGGCCCGCCACGGTCGCCGCCGGGATGCTGGCGCTCTCCGTCACGATGGTGGCCTGACGGTTGAGCGTCAGGGGTGTGCCGGTGCCGGGCGCCCCAGCCGTGCCGATGAAGTACTCCGCGGCCGTGATGTTGCCGCCCGCGGCGCTGTCGTCACCGGTGGCCGTGATCTTCACGGCGGTCTTGCCGTTGGCCGTGCTCGGGCTCACCTTGCCGTTGACGGTCTGCGGGCCGGTCTTGGGCAGGTTGAGGACGGCGGACCCGATGACGCCCCAGTTGCCGGCGGCGTCGCGACCGCGCACATAGGCGATGTGCTTGCCGGCCTCCAGGCAGTTGAGGTCCACCGGTGCCGGGATCTGGGCGCAGTCGAGGGCCGAGGCCGACGCCGGGATGGAGCCGGTCACCGAAACCGTTGGTGAGCCGAAGGATCCCGTCATCTGGGTCCCGAAGCCCACACCGGTCGTGACGGCGTCGTCGACGACGAACTCCGCCTGGTCGACGGCACTGCCACCCGACTTCGCGTCACTGACCGTGGCGGACACCGTGACGGCACTGCGCGCGTCGGAGGGGTTGGGGGACAGGCTGATCCGGCTCGAGACGGGCCCGACCGCGTCGGTGCTGGGTGGCGGGGCGTTCGTGTCGAGGAAGGTGAGCATCCCGCCGAACGCGACGGCCAGCGGGTCGTTGGTGCTCTGGCCGTCGTTGTCCAGCTGCGCCGACGCGTCGAAGACCGCGACCTTCGACTCCGAGCCGGTCGGCATGGCGGCGATCGCGTCGATCGTCGCGCCCGGCTCGACGGCCGCGATGACCGCGCGCTGCGGGTGCGTCAGGCCGTGCCCGTCGTGGCTCAGCAGCAGCTGGCTGCCCCCGAGCAGCGACATCGAGTGCAGCCGCATGCCAGCGTTGACGTAGCGCAGCCGCACCTTGTGGCCCTGGTCGGTCGGGATGGCATCGGTCGAGGGATACGGCTTGCCGTTGATGAGGCGGTAGGCCGGGCTGAAGCTGCGCATGTCGAAGTGGGCCGGGTCGGCGTTGAACCTGGGGTCGATCTCGGTGAGGACGAGGACCGCCTCGTCGTCGTAACCCGCCTGTGCCGCATCGTCATCGAGGACGACGAGCGCCCCGGAGAGTCCCATGGCGACCTGCCGCGCACCGTTGGCCGTGTGCCCGGCCTCGTAGAGGAACGTGCCGGGCCGCGACGCCGTGAAGGTGTATGCCGCCGAGTCGCCGGGCGCGACACCGCCGCCTTCCGCCGTGGTCGGCAGGCCGGACGAGAAGCTCCCCGCGTCCTGCCCCGGGAAGGCGAGGGAGGTCGGCTCTGCCAGCCCGTTGTGCAGGGTGACGGTCACGACGTCGCCCTGGCGCACGACCAGCAGCGGTCCGGGCGCCGTGGCCGACCCGGTGTCGCCGGTGGCGGAGAAGCCCCAGATCGGAATCGCCTTGCCGAGCACCTGCTGGGTGCCGGTCATCGCCCACAGGTCGCACGAGACGTGCCCGGCGTTGGTCTGGGTGCAGCCGCGTGGTGTCAGCTTGCCGGCCGGAGCGGCAGCCGCCTGGAAGGCCGAACCTGCGTGGGCGGCATACGCGCTCGTGGTCGGGATGACTGCCGCGACGGCCGTGCCCACCCCAAGGGGGACGAGGGCCACGGCGGCCCCCGCCACGGTCCTGCGCAGCCGCGTCCAGGACGCCGGTGACGTCGGTTGAGGGTTCATCGTTACCGTCCTCAGCTCGTCGGGCAGCCGGAGGGCGGGTCGATGCGGAAGACCGTCATCATGCCGCCGAAGGTTGCGCCGTAGTTGGTGGCCTGTTGGAGCGCGTGGCTGTGGGCCACGTGGTAGTACTCACCGCACTCGTTGTTGACGGTGATGTTCGCCGGGAACGTGCCCTGCTTGCCGAGGTACGGGCTCTCGCTGAACCACGTGTCGGTGCCGGTGAGCAGCTGGTCGGTGAGGACCGGCAGCTCGGTCGGGACCGGGTTGGTCACCGGGTTCCAGTGCTCGACGTCGCGCCAGTCCATGAGCGCGTCGACGGTCTGGCCGGGCTGCACGTCGATGTCGTACTTGAGGTAGGCGAGGTCCTCCCCGCTGGCGCCGGACAGGGCGCGCCCGTCGACGTTGACGACTCGCTCGTCGCTGCCGTGCGGGTGGAAGGGGTAGTTCACCCGGCCCGCGTTGAGGTAACGGATCACGGCGGGCAGCGGGTTGTTGTCGGCGTCCCACGGTTGGATGTGCACGAGGGCGCCGTACGGCTGGTTCGGCAGCCACGAGGCGTTGTTGGGCGCCAGCGTGTCCGGCATGCTGCGGCCGTTGATCATGAAGTAGCGGGCGTTGTAGTCGGACCACTTGACCGGCTCGCCACGCTCGACGGCCAGGTGCACCGTCGGGTCCACCTCCGACAGCAGGAACACGTATTCGTGCTGCGGGTTGAAGGCGGAGTCGGTGCGGTCGTTGACCTGTGCCGCGTCGCTGGCCGGCCGGACGACGAGGGCGCCGTAGAGCCCCATCTGCCGCTGCTTCGTCACGTCGGTGCCGCTGGAGTAGAGGTAGGTCCCCGGGGTGCCGGCCGTGAACGTGTAGGTCACCGAACCGCCGTCGGCGTCGGCCGACTGGACGAGGGAGGTGAGGGCCTCGCCGTCATACTGCGGCTGGGCAGCGGCACCGTCCGCCTTCACCCCCTCTTGTCCCGGGAAGACGATCGACGTCGCCTCGGGCAGGTCGTTGTGCAGGATCACCGTGACCGGCTTGCCGGCGGTGACGCAGAGCGTCGGGCCGGGAAGCTGGAATCCCTTGGTGCTGGTGCCGTAGCCCCACATGAAGACGGTGTTGCCGTCGGGGGTCGACACGTAGCCGGTGCTCGCGGTGAGGTTGAAGGTCTGCTGGGTGTTGTGCTCGCAGAGCAGGCCCTCGGAGGTGGCGGCTCGCGCACCGCTCGGGCTCGAGACCGCCGCCCCGGCAAGGGCGGCCACCGCCCCCACGAGGGCGGCCGTGGCCCTGGTCAGCAGCCGCCTGCGGGGAGTGCGGGGAGTTGTCGTAGGCATCGTGATCCTCCGCTCACGCGTTGGGGCGGGTCTGGGCGGGATAGGTGCCGGGGGCGCCGACGCGAAGGACGGTCATCATGCCGCCCCAGCCCGGCCCACCCCCGTTGCCGAGGTAGGCGTAGTCCCGGTCGTAGAGGAGGTACTCACCGGGCCGGTCGGGCCTGACGAGCACGTCCCGGCTCTCGCCCGGGGCCACGTCGACGGTGTTCGTCGTCTCGTAGTTCGTCACGCCGTCGCGCCCCTTGAGCAGACTCGCGTCCTTGGCGATCACCTGCAGGTCGATGTTGTCCAGGGTCAGGGCGTGGTTCTGGTAGCCGAGGTTCGACAGGCGCAGCAGGACCGTCTCGCCGACGTTGCAGGTGACGAGCGACGAGATCGGTTGGTACTGAAGGCGGCCCGCAGCCGTCGAGAGGGGGTCGCCGTTCGGGGCGATCGTGTCCGGGTAGCCCCGGCCGTTGAGCAGCCAGAAGCTGGGGTCGTAGTCGGTCCAGTCGCTGACCTGGATGTGGGCGTCGCGGTAGTGGGCGGCGGACCACAGCTCGGTCAGCATGAACGCGAACTCGCGGTCGTAGCGGGTGCTGCCGTCACCGTCGTTGTAGGCGTACTTCGTGCCGAGCGGGTCGTTGCCGACCGGTGCGGTGTTCTGCCGCGGCCGCACGAAGACCATGCCCGTCATGCCCATCTGCACGTGCTCGACGTCCTCGAAGTGGCAGTGGTACATGTACGTGCCCGCGTCGTGGGGACGGTAGAAGTAGCCGAGGTCGCGGCCGATCGGGACCGAGAGCGACAGTTCGGGCACGCCGTCGAACAGCGGGATGGCGTTGACGAACCCGTGCCAGTGCAGGGTGTGTCCGTCGAACAGGTCCGGCCGCTGGACCAGGCCCAGGTTGCTCAGCGTGATGGTGACGTCGTCGCCCTCGTCGAAGACGAGCATCGGAGCGGAGATCTGCGCCTTGCCGCGCTGCGCCGCGACCTGGGTCGCCGACATCCCCGTCACGTCGCGGAAGCCGAAGACGTAGGTGTCGAACGGACCGGGCGCCAGGGAGTCGGGGTAGAAGGGCAGGTCAGCGGGCGCGCCCTGGGGCATGCTCACCCACCCGTCGGTGCCGACGAGGTGCACCTGCTTCGAGACTCCGGTGGAGTAGGCGGCCGGCGCGGCCGACACCGCCTGGGCTCGCGGGGCCGCGTGCGCCTGGCCGCGGAAGAGCCGGGAACCGAGCACGGCGCTGCCCATGACGCCCGCCCCGGCGAGGATGACGCTCCGGCGGGTGGCGCCGGGGCTGGTCTGGTCGGTCATGGTGGTCCCTCTCTGTGCTGCGGGATGCTGTGCTGCGAGTTCTGCGCTGCGAGTTCTGCGTTGCGAGTTCTGTGCTGCGGGGTGGTGCCCGGGTGGCGGGCGCACCGGGAGTCAGCGGTGCGCCCGCCGGTCTGGGGGTTCAGGGCAGCTGGTCGGAACCGGCGTCGAAGCGGCCCCGGGTCGGCCGAATCTGCCCATCGATGTCCGTGCTCGGCGCGGACACCGTCTGCAGCCATCCCTGTGGTCCGGTGCCCCAGGCCACCGAGGTGCTGGCGACGCCCCGGCCGTAGCGGCCGAGGTCGTGCCGGCGAGGTGGTAGTCACCGAGCAGGGTGGGCGGCAGCAGCTCGGTCACGATGGCCGCCTGGCGGAAGGCCGGGTAGGTCCGGGAGGCGAGGACCGAGACGCTGACGTCGTAGGGGTCCTTCAGGCCCGGGTCGTCCGTGACCGTGGTGGTCTCGCCTCCGTCGGTGCCCTGGGTGGTCTGGATGACCGAGCCGACCGGGTGGAGCAGACCGGGGTCACCGACCACGCCCATGTCCCAGTTGTCGACGCCACCCGCGGAGCCGTCCGGCAGGGTGCCACCGATGCCGTAGACCCAGCCGCCGTTGAAGCTGCCGGCGCGGTTGTCCCAGAAGACGTTGTCGAGCAGGACGGGCTTGCTGAACGTCGTGCTCGCCAGGTTCGACGAGCCCGGGAAGAGCGTGGCGTTACGCAGCCTCGCCTGGAGCGGCTCGCTGTTCGCCATGGTGGCCAGACCGGTGGGAGCCGGCTGCCCGTCACTCGTGATCGCCGTCGCGGTCGTGAGGTTCTTCACGATCGTGTTGCCGACGATCTCGACGAAGGCCGCGTCGTCGAGGGCGATGCCGCCACCCTCGTGGGCCGAGACGTTGTTGCTCACCGTGTTGTTGGTGATCGAGATCGTCTCGGGGTTGGCCTTGCTGATGTGCGAACCGCTGACCTGGAGGAGGCGGATGCCACCACCGTCATCGCTGGAGAGGTTCGCCGAGATGACGTTGCCGCCGATCCTGGCCGGACCGGTGCCCTCGCTGAGCCGCGTCGGGTCGCTCGGCAGCTCACCGGCCAGCATGACCGCCCCACCCTCGTCGTAGGACGAGTTGAACCAGATCGTGTTGTTGGTGATCGAGCCGCCCTTCGGGCCGGTGGTCGCCGACTGGTAGCCGTAGACCGTCATCGCCCCGCCGTACTCCGCGGAGAAGTTGCCGCAGATGGCGTTGTGGTCGACGGTGTAGCCCGCGCTCCCGGCGAAGATCCCGATGCCGCCGGCAAGGTTCGTGCCGCCGTTGTCCCGGATCTGGTTGTCGGCGATGACCGCGTTCCAGTTGTGGTTGTTGGTGGCGTAGGGCGTCCCGAGCCGCACACCGCCGCCGTAGGAGCCGCTGTTGCCGACGATGACGTTGTCGGTGACGTGCAGCCCGTTGACGTTGGCGTGGGCGTAGACACCGCCGCCCTGCGAGACCAAGGCGCCGGTCGCGCCATACGGCGTGTGGACGGCACCACCGAGGGTGTTGATGTTCGCCGGGAAGTCGGCCTGCGAGCCACCCATGATCTGGAACCCGTCGATCGTGGTCGGGTAGCTGCTCGGCACGGTGTTCCGGCGGGCGGGGTCGTCGAGCACCGTGACCACCGCGCCGTCCGGGACCTGGGGGTCACCCGAGTAGCTCAGTCGGCTGAGCAGGTTGATCCAGTTGGCCCCGCTGGGCAGGTCGGGGTTGAACCCGGACCCGTCGAGGATGGAGCCGGGAACCCACGTGGGGTCACCGTCGCCGACGGCCGGCTGGAAGCCGCCCGGGCCGACGCCCTGGATCGCGACCTGGTGGTGGACGATCAGGTTCTCGTTGTACTCACCCCGTGGCGTGTCGGTCGTCGACGCGTTCGGGTAGACCACCACGAGCCAGTACGGCTTGGCGCTCGTCGGCGTCGCCGCCTCCAGGGCCGCCTGGACCGTGCGGTAGGCCTTGCCGGGACCGACCTCGAGGACCTGCGGGTTGGTCGCGGCCGAGCCGACCTGCCCCTGAGTGCTGAGGCCCCAGACCGTCAGGCCGTTGAAGCTCGACTTGCCACCGGAGTTGGTGATCCGGATCTTGAGCGGCCCGCGGGTGTTCCCCGTGTCGCCGGGGAAGGTGAAGCTGATCGACGTGTCGGACCAGCTCGTCACGGTGACCGGGCTGCCGCCGAGGGTGATCGTGCCGCTGCCGCGCGTGGCGCCGAAGCCGAAGCCCTTGACCGTGACGGTCCGGTCCGTGTCCTTGGCCCGGACGTACGGCCGGTCGACCGACAGCAGCTGCGGGTAGGTGTCGCCGAGGTCGCACATCGTCGGGTTCGCCACGGTGGAGTCGGGCGAGAGGACGACGCTGCCGGCCTGGGTCGGTGCCGTGTCGGTCACGGTGTAGAGGCCCGGCCATCCCTGGAAGTTGGTCCCGATGGTGCGGAACCGCGGGTTGTAGTCGGGGTTGGGTGCCCCCGGCCCGCCCGGGTCGTTGCCGACGAAGCGGTACATGTTCGGGCAGGGACCAGCCGGGACCGGGCAGTTGTACGTGCCGGTCGACGGCTCGAGCGCCTCGTAGAACCCGTTGAAGTCGGTGTGCACCGTGTCGACGAGCCGACCGGACCAGTCGTAGAGACCGACGGGCACGAACGGCAGGCCCTGCGCCTCACCGAAGTTGGCGCTGCGCTTGTCGAGGCTGAGGCCCAGGTCGTTGATGGTCAGACCCCAGAAGTGGGTCGGGATCGGCACGGTGGTGAACAGGTTGAAATTCGGCGCGACCGACTGTCCGGCGCGGACTGTGACGAGCTTGGCGTCGCAGAGGGGACGCTCGGCCCCCTCGAACGGGCTGCCGCCGCCGTCGAGGAACGCCTGGTTGGTCACCTTGACGGTGTGCAGCGCGCCCACACAGCCGGACACGATGCCGCCGGACTGCGACGGGGGCTGACTCGGCTGCGTCGGAGTCGGGTCGGGCGGGCCGGCCGGGTTGTCCGCTGCAGCAGGGGTGGTCGGCGGGAAGTTCTCCTGCGGTAGGTAGGTGTCGCCGTCGAAGACGTTGACGTCCTCCTCACGGGTCACCTGGTACATCGGCTTGCCATCGACCGAGTCCTTCGGGATGTCGAGGCTGACGATGTAGGGCATCGGCCGCAGGTCCTGCTCCTGCCCGTCCGGCAGCGGCGCGTAGAGGTCGAACCCGTCCGGGTTGTGCACGGTGTCCGTCTTCGGCCAGAGGTTGATCGTCGAGGTGCCGAAGCCGTAGTTGCCGTTCACGGTCTGGCCGGCGTTGCCCGCCGTGCTGTCGGAGGCTCCGACGGCGACGCCCATCATCGGGGCCTCGACGCAGAGCCGGTTGGCGTCCGTCCCGAACTCGGGCAGTGCCTGCTGGTCCAGCAGCGGTTCGCCGTTGTACATCCGGGCGGTGCAGCCGCGCGGTGCGGCCCACTCCTCGGAGGTGTAGACCTCGTTGACCTCCGGACCCTTGACGAAGGCGCCGCGGTCCGCGGCCGGGTTCTCGATCATCGCCGGCGAGTTCGGGTCGCTGGGGTCGTACTTCGGGTTCTCGATCGACAGGGGCACGATCTGCCAGCCCTGCCGGCACTCGTTGGCCTTCGCCTC
>NZ_DASSTI010000092.1:0-10991 GCF_035708005.1 Segeticoccus sp.
GCCCGGCCGGGCTGGCCGCCGAGGGGTACGTGCTGGCCAGCGGGCTGGAGCGCGGGCACGGCGTGGTGGCACTGTCCGGTGTGGACGGTGCCGGCACGTTCTACGCGGTGCAGACGCTGCGGCAGCTGATCGGCCACCACGCGCTGCCGGCGGTGACGGTGCGCGACTGGCCGGCGATGCCGATCCGCGGCACCATCGAGGGCTTCTACGGCACGCCGTGGTCGCACGCCGCGCGGCTGGACCAGCTGGACTACTACGGCGCGCACAAGATGAACACCTACGTCTACTCGCCCAAGGACGACCCCTACCTGCGGGCGCAGTGGCGCGACGCCTACCCGGCCGACAAGCTGGCCCAGCTCAAGGAGCTCGTCGACCGCGCCGAGGCGAACCACGTCAAGTTCACCTACGCCCTCTCGCCGGGACTGTCCGTCTGCTACAGCTCGGCCGCGGACGAGCAGGCGCTCGTCGACAAGTTCCAGTCGCTGTGGGACATCGGGGTGCGTGACTTCGCCGTGCCGCTGGACGACATCAGCTACACCAACTGGAACTGCGCGGCCGACAAGGAGAAGTTCGGCACGGGCGGGGCGGCGGCCGGCAAGGCGCAGGCCTACCTGCTCAACGCCGTGCAGCGCGACTTCATCGCCACCCACGAGGGTGCCTCGCGGCTGCAGATGGTGCCGACGGAGTACTACAACGTCAGCGAGTCGGGCTACAAGAGGGCGCTGCGGGAGGACCTCGACCCGGCCGTCGTCGTGGAGTGGACCGGCGTCGGCGTGATCGCGCCGACCATCACCACGGCGCAGGCGGCGCAGGCGAAGTCCGTCTTCGGCCACGACATCCTCGTGTGGGACAACTACCCGGTCAACGACTACGTGACCGACCGGCTGCTGCTCGGCCCCTACGTGGGCCGGGACGCCGGCATGACGGACTCGCTCCACGGCATCACCGCCAACCCGATGATCCAGCCGGAGGCGTCCAAGATCGCGCTCTTCGGCGTCGCGGACTTCACCTGGAACGACGACGCCTACGACCCGCAGCAGGCGTGGCAGGCCGGGATCCGCGAGCTCGCCGGCTCCGACCCGCAGGCGCAGGCGGCGCTCGCGGCCTTCGCCGACCTCAACTACTCGTCGCGGATCGACGACCAGCATGCACCGGCGCTGTCGGCGAAGGTGGACGCCTTCTGGTCGGCCTGGGAGGGCGGCGACGACTCGGCTGCTGCCCCGCTGGACGACTACTTCGCGCTCGTGCAGTCCCTCCCGGACGTGCTCGCTGCGCAGATGCACGACCCGGCCTTCCTCGACGACACCCGGCCGTGGCTCGACTCCGCGGCGGCGTGGGGCACGGCGGGGCGCACCGCACTGCGGATGCTGGGCGACCAGCGGCGCGGCGACGGCGACGCCGCGCTGCAGGAGCGGGCCAAGCTCGCCGGCCAGGTCACCACGGCGACGTCGTTCGTCTACCACGGCCTGCGCGGCTCGACGACCGTGGTCGGCGACGACGGCGTGATCGAGAAGTTCGTCAACGGCGCCCTCGCCGAGAGCGACCGCTGGCTGGGGATCGCCGGCCAGCACGTCTCCCCGTTCAGCTCCCTGCCGGCCTACCACGACAACGCGCTGACCCGCATGCTCGACGGTGACCAGGGGACCTGGTTCTGGAGCAGCCGGGCGGCAACCGTGGGAGACACGGTCGGGGTGGACCTCGGCAGTGTCCAGCCGATCACGTCGATCGAGGTCGACATGGCCAAGTCCGGCAGCCCGGACGACTACCTCCACCGCGCCGAGCTCGAGCTGTCGACCGACGGCAAGACCTGGACGGGGGTGGCGGCCACCACCAGCGCCACGGTGCAGGCGACGTTGCCGGCCGGCACCACCGCCCGCTACGTGCGCCTGCGCGCCACGGGGGCGCAGGACAACTGGGTCGTCGTGCGCGAGTTCAGCGTGCGCGGCCCGGACGCCAACCGGCCGACCGTCGAGGGCTCACCGGCGCCGGCCGCCGGGTCCCGCTTCGCCGACGTCGTCGACGCCGACCTGGACACCGCCTACACGGCCGCGAGCGCGCCCGCCGGGGGAGACGCGCTCGTGGTGCACCTGCCGAAGGCCCGGCCCCTCGACCTGGTCGAGGTGGTCGGTCGCGGCAGCGCGCAGGTGCAGGTCCGGGCCGAGGGCTCCTGGACCACCGTCGGCTCCCTGTCCGGCGGCGGCTACACGGAGGTCGACGGCCGGGGGCTGACGGCCGACGCGGTGCGCCTGCTGTGGCAGGCGGGATCGGCGGCTCCATCGATCGCCGAGGTCATCCCTCGGTATGCCGACCAGCCGGCGGCCGAGCTGTCCCTCACCCCGGCGGCCGCGGACCTGCAGGTCGGTCAGGACACCCGGGTCACCGTGACGGTCAGCTCCGCCCGCCCGCAGACGGTGCGCGGATCGTTGCTCTTCGGCACCGTCGACGGTGTGTCCGTGGACCCGGCGCACCAGTCCGTCACGGTGCCGCGCGGGGCGCAGCCGACGCTCTCCGCCACCGTCTCCGGTGGCTCGGTCGGCACGCATGCCGTGCCCGTGACGCTGGAGCGCGACGGGCAGGTGCTCGCCCGGGCGGAGCTGAAGGTAGCCGTCCACCCGGAGGTCTCCGCCACCAACGTGGCCCTGGCCTCGAACGGGGCCACGGCCACCGCCTCGAGCGTCGAGCTGGACCTTCCCCAGTTCACGCCCGACCACGCCATCGACGGCGACACGTCGACCCGCTGGTCCTCCGGGTATGCCGACGACGCGTGGCTGCAGGTCACCTTCGCGACGCCGCAGGACGTCGGCAAACTGGTGCTCGTGTGGGAGACGGCACACGCCACCGACTACCGCATCGACGTCACCACCGACGGGTCGACATGGCAGCCCGCCGCCACCGTGCACGACAGCGCTGGCGGCACCGAGACGGTCTGGGTCGACGCCCAGAACGTGCGGGCGGTCCGGATGCAGGGGGTCAAGCGGGCCACGAGCTACGGCTACTCGATCAAGGAGCTCGAGGCCTACCCCGTCGCCGGCTGAGCCGCGGGCCCGGTGCTATCGGCTCGAGGGGTGCAGCAGCCGTGGCGGCTTGGTCAGCCGCGGCGGCGCGAGCCCGAGTTCGTGCAGGACCGCCTCGGGGTGCGGCCAGCTGCGGCCGGTCGGCAGCGCCAGGATGACCTGGAGGACGGCGGGCGGTGCGTGCCGCCCGATCCCCCGCTCAAGGAGGTCCTCCCGGTCGGCCGGGAAACAGTGCTCGGAGCCGAGATAGGGCAACAGATCGTCGGCGCGCGCCGGCGAGACGTCGATCTGGTCCGCGAAGGGTGAGTGTCGGCTGGCGGTAGGTGTGGTCGTGCTCATGGGCGACCTCCGGTAGGCACTCTGTCGCCCCAACTGCTCGAGGCTGCCCTCAGTGTGCGGCTTTGTTTCTCCTGCCGCAAGAGGAAAATTCATTGCGGCGAATTGTCCACCGGATTCGACGGATCTGCCTGAAGAATCACGGAATTGACTGCTCAACTGTTGCGTCGCCAACTATTTCCGGACCAGGCGGTAGTCCCATTCGCGAGCCCCGGTGCCCCGGAGGAACCGGGAGCTGTGGCTGCGCCAGTCGAGCAGCGAGGCCGCGCCGGACCGGTCGACCAGCTGCCCCGTGCGCGTGTAGCGACGGCTGTCGTGGGCGGCGAGGGCATCGTCGACCACGTCGCCGAGATCCCGGTGGACGGTCACCCAACGGCGCCGGTCGGGGTCGGCCAGCTGGTCCAGCCGGGGGACCGGGTCCTGCCGGTGCTCGAGGGCGAGGACGCGGACCCGCTCGGGCACCGGCAGGCGGGCGATCGGCGCTCCGGCCGCGACCACGTGTGTCACCCGGAAGCGGCGCGCGAACGCCGGGGAGGCCGCGAGCGACGCGGCGAGGATGCCGCCCTGGCTGTGCCCCGCGAGCATGACCGGCTCGGCGCCGGGCGCGACCCCGGCACCGCGCATCGCGTCGGCAAGCGCGGCGGCGACGCCACGCCCGAGCTGGGTGCGCTGCTCGCCCATGAGGCGCAGGTCGGCGGTGAGGTCCACCGGGTTCGGTCCGGACACCGGGTCCCACTGCTGGGTGCCGGGCAGCTCGACGACCCAGGCGCCGGACCCGTCGGTCTGCCGCACCCGCACGATCCGGACCCGGCCGGGCCCCTGCTGCGGGCAGGCGGGGCCGTCGGCGGGGTGGCACCGCAGCAGTGCCGTCTGGTCCCGCATCAGGTCGGCCACGCCGGTGGGTGGCGGCACCGGCCGGCCCGTGGCTCCGGGCACGGCCACCACGGGGCGCCGGTCGTCGAACCACCCGAGCTCGGCCGAACCGGCCAGCAGCGTCGCCACCTCGTGGGGATAGCTGAGCGGCACCCCGCCGGTCAGGTCGAGCGCCGTGCGGGCACCGCCGACCAGGAGGTCGGTCGCCCAGGGCACCTCGTCGAGGGTCTTGCCGAGCGCCGCGAACGGAGTGGTCCCGAGCCGGTCGGCGAGGTCGTCGCGCCAGGGGTCGATCGGCTCCGGCACGGGGGCGTTGGCGACGACCCAGCCGGTCCCCGCCCGCTGCAGCGTCACTCCGATGAAGAGGGCGGAGGACGACAGCCCCATGGCCCGCTGCGCGATCTCGAGGGCCGAACGTGCCGCCGCCTCGGCCTCCCGGTAGGCCCGTGCCGCGCACCGCAGCTCGTCGGCGACGCCGTCGATCGCCAGGCCACGAGCCACGAGTCCGGTCGGTCCCGCGACGGTGCTGGCCAGCCGCCCCTCGGCCCGCGCCGCCGTGGCCGGGCTGAGCAGCACCGATCGTGGGGGGACGGCGGCGGCGCACTTCACGGCCCGGGCCGCGACGTGCCGCACGTCGTCGCCGACGCCGTCGAGCACTCGGGCGGCCGACTCCATGTCGGTCAGGCAGGCGGCCGTCCCGGCGAAGCCGCCCTCCACCCGCAACCGGGTTGGCGCCGGTGGTGTGTCGTTGCCGAGCGGGGCGGGCGACGGGACCGTCATCGGTGCGGCTCCTCCACGGCGGCGACCTCCACGGCCGCCGCGTGGGCCAGCAGCAGGCGCGCCGCGTCGTCGAGCTCCCCGGCCAGCGCGGTGAGCCCGACCACCTCCTCGTGGACCCGGTCGCGGTAGCGTCCGGCCGCGGCCGAGACCCAGTTCACGCCGGTGGCGCTCAGGGCTTGGTCACGCGTGGCGCGCAGCTCGTCGGCCAGCCGGGCCACTGCCCGGGCCAGGGCACGCACGTGCGCTGCCTCTGCGCTCGCGCCGCTCGCCCCCACCATGTCCAGGACGGTATGGCGGGAAGCGGTCGCCCGGGCAGCCCGCACTGGTGGGGTGTGGACGGCGGGTGCGGTGCGGCATACCGATGGGGACGCGCGGGCGGTGCCGGGACGGCATACCGCTGCCCGTGGGCCCCCGGGGGCTGTCAGTTGGTGGGCTCGGGCTCCGGTGCCGGCTCGGGGGCGGAGTCCAGGTCTTGCTGTCCGTCGCCACGGCGGACGGCGGCCAGGAGCATGTTGGCCACATCCACCACCTCGACCTCCTCGCGGGCCTGGCCGTTGGACTGCTGCTCGGTCAGGCCGTCGCTGAGCATGACCCGGCAGAAGGGGCAGCCGATGGCGATCCGGTCGGCGCCGGTGGCGACGGCCTCGGCGGTGCGGTTGTTGTTGATCCGGGTGCCGAGCTTCTCCTCCATCCACATGCGGGCGCCGCCGGCGCCGCAGCAGAACGAGCGGTTGCCGGAGCGCTCCATCTCCTTGAGCTGGACGCCGGGCAGCGCACCGATGAGCTCGCGGGGAGGGGAGTAGACGCCGTTGTGCCGACCGAGATAGCAGGGGTCGTGGTAGGTGACCAGCTCGCCGGTGGAGGCGGCGCCGGTGGTGTCGGCCTCCTCGGGTCGGGCGACCGGCACGAGCCGCTTCTCGCGCACGAGCCGGTTGAGCAGCTGCGTGTGGTGTACGACCTCGTAGTGGCCGCCGACCTGCGGGTACTCGTTCTTGAGGGTGTTGAAGCAGTGCGCGCAGGTGACGACGATCTTGGTCACCTTGGCCTCGCCCAGAACCTCGACGTTCTGCTGGGCCAGCATCTGGAAGAGGAACTCGTTGCCCGCGCGGCGGGCCGGGTCGCCGTTGCAGGACTCCCCGTCGCCGAGGACGGCGAAGGAGACGCCGGCGGTGTGCAGCAGCTCGGCCACCGCGCGGGTGGTCTTCTTGGCGCGGTCCTCGAAGGCGCCGGCGCAGCCGACCCAGAACAGGTAGTCGATCTCCTCGGCCGACTCCACATCTGCCCCGAGCACCTTGACCTCGAAGGGCAGGTCCTTGGCCCAGTCCAGCCGGGCGCGGGCGGACATACCCCAGGGGTTGGCCTTGTTCTCCAGGTTCTTGAACAGCCCACCGAGCTCGCTGGGGAAGGCGGACTCGATGAGCACCTGGTAGCGGCGCAGGTCCACGATCTCGTCGACGTGCTCGATGTCAACCGGGCACTGCTCCACGCAGGCCCCGCAGGTGGTGCACGACCACAGCACGTCGGGGTCGATGACCGCGTCCCCGCCGGCGGGGTTGTAGGCGGCCAGTGGGTCGTCCCCGTATGCCGTCTCACCCACCAGTGCGCGCTCGGAGGCGGCCTTGGCGGTCGCCAGGGAGGGGTCGTTGGTCAGGTTGGGACCCGGGCGGCCGCCGTCGCCGTCCTGCTCGGCGGCGGCGCGCTGTTCCTCGGTGGCCAGCAGCCAAGGCGCCTTGGCGTGGGCGTGGTCGCGCAGGCCCATGACGAGCAGCTTGGGCGACAGGGGCTTCTCGGTGTTCCAGGCCGGGCACTGGGACTGGCAGCGGCCACACTCGGTGCAGGTGGTGAAGTCCAGCAGGCCCTTCCAGGTGAAGTCCTCGACCTTGCCCACGCCCAGGGCGGCATCCTCGTCGAGCTCCTCGATGTTCTCGAAGTCGACCGGCTCGCCGCCGACGTGGATCGGCTGCAGCGGCCCCAGGGAGGTGCCGCCCTCGGGGTGGCGCTTGAGCCAGATGTTGAAGAAGGCCAGGAACCGGTGCCAGGCGATGCCCATCGTGGGGGTTCGGGCGATGGTGAGCATCCAGACCATCGAGATGATCAGCTTCAGCGCGGCGACCACGACGATCGCCGAGCCCAGTGCGGACACCGAGTGCCCGGTGAGCCACTGGCCGTACCACGCGGTCAGCGGGAAGTGGAGTCCGCTGGCGGCGGGGTCACCGTGCGCGCGCCCGAGGGCGTACTCCAGACCGCGCAGCAGCAGCACGCAGATGACCACCCCGACGATGACGAGCTCGACGAAGTAGGCCTGCCAGAAGGTCGACCCGAAGAACCGGCTGGAGCGGCCCTGCGCCCGGGGGTGCTTGGCCTGTCGGATCACCATCAGCGTCAGGATCCCGGCGAACGACAGCCAGGCGATGACCTCCACGGCCCACTCGTACGGCACGAAGTGCGACAGCCACGGGAAGGCGAAGTCGGGGTTGAACAGCTGGCCGTAGGCCCGCAGCAGCGTGATGAACAACAGCCCGAAGGAGATCATCACGAACCAGTGGGCGACCGCGACGCGCGGGATCTTGGCCATCCGGGTGTGGCCCAGGAACTCCCGGATGAGGTTGGTCGTGCGCTGCCCCGGCTCGTCGGTGCGTCCCGGCGCCGGCTGCCCCAGCCGGAACACCTGCACGTACCGCGCCACCGTGCGCACGAACAGCGCGACGGCCACCGCGGTCAGGGCCAGGACGATGACGGTGGCGACGATCTGCAGTGCCGACATGACGGGGAGTCTACGAACAGGAGGCGCACGGCATACCACCGCCGCGCACCTGCTGCGGATAGGGGCATAACGACGTGTTGGAATACGGATAAAGGCGCCGGGGTTGTCGCCCCCGACGTGTCCGCTTCGCAGGTTCGAACGAAAGGTCTCCGCCGTGCCCATCCATGACGACATCCTCGCCACCGTCGGCCACACCCCGCTGGTCCGGTTGAACCGGCTGACCGAGGGGCTCGACGCCACCGTCACGGTCAAGATCGAGGGCGCCAACCCGGCCAACAGCGTCAAGGACCGCATCGGCGTGGCCATCGTCGACGCGGCGGAGCAGTCCGGCGAGCTGAAGCCGGGCGGCACGATCGTCGAGGCGACCAGCGGCAACACCGGCATCGCGCTGGCCATGGTCGGGGCGGCCCGCGGCTACAAGGTCGTGCTGGCCATGCCCGACACCATGAGCCGCGAGCGGCGGGCCCTGCTGCGGGCGTTCGGCGCCGAGCTGGTCCTGACCCCGGGTTCGGGCGGCATGTCCGCCGCCGTCGAGAAGGCCGAGGAGCTCGCTGCCCCGGAGGGCAACGTGCTCGCCCGCCAGTTCGAGAACGAGGCGAACCCGCGCATCCACCGGGAGACCACCGGTGAGGAGATCTGGGCCGACACCGACGGCAAGGTCGACATCCTCGTCTCGGGGATCGGCACCGGCGGGACCATCACGGGCGCCGGCCGGCTGCTCAAGGAGCGCAAGCCGGACGTGCAGGTCGTCGCGGTGGAGCCGGCCGAGTCCGCCATCCTGTCCGGCAAGCCCGCCGGCCCGCACAAGATCCAGGGCCTCGGTGCCAACTTCGTTCCGAAGGTGCTCGACACCGACGTGTATGACGAGGTCGTCACCGTGGATGCCCCGACCGCGGTGGAGCACGCCCGGCGGGCCGCCACGGAGGAGGGGATCCTGTGCGGCATCTCCTCGGGCGCGGCGATCGCGGCCGGGCTCCAGGTCGCGGCGCGGCCCGAGAACAAGGGCAAGCTCGTCGTCGTCGTGCTCCCGGACTTCGGTGAGCGCTACATCTCGACGATCCTGTTCGAGGGCCTCGCGGACTGACGATGGCCTTGCTCATGAAGACGACCGCGCGTTCCGGGACGGAGCGCAGCGCTCGGCGGGCCAGCCCGATCCAGCGGCTGGGCCGGGTGGTCGCGGGGGTCCGCGAGGACCTCGACGCCGCGGTGGCCCGCGACCCGGCGGTCGACTCGCGGCTCGAGATGTTCCTCGCCTCGCCGGGCTTGCACGCGATCTGGACCTACCGGCTCGCCCACCGGCTGTGGGAGCAGCCGCGTGGGCGGCTGGCCGGGCGGATGCTGTCGCAGCTGGCGCGCGCCGTGACCGGGGTGGAGATCCACCCCGGGGCGCAGATCGGCAAGCGGTTCTTCATCGACCACGGGATGGGCGTGGTGATCGGGGAGACGGCCGAGGTGGGCGACGACGTGATGCTCTACCACGGCGCCACGCTCGGCGGGCGGACGATGCAGCGCGTCAAGCGGCACCCCACCGTGGGCAACCGGGTCACCGTGGGTGCCGGAGCCCGCATCCTGGGCCCGGTGACGGTCGGCGACGACGTCCAGGTCGGCGCCAACTCCGTCGTCGTCAAGGACGTGCCGAACGGTGCCGTCGCCACGGGCGTCCCGGCCCGTATCCGCCTGCCGCAGGCGGGGCAGGACCCCTACGAGCTGATGTTCCAGGACCCGGCCATCTGGATCTGAGCCGTCTGCCGGCGGGACGTCGCCCGACCGCAAACTCAACTGGCAGTACTCGGCGTCCGCGGCCGAACCCGTGCCTAGCACGCGGCGCGGTCGAGGGCACTGCCAGTTGAGTTTGCGATGCCGCGGCCCGGTGCCGGTTCTCGGCCGGCAACGGTAAGGACTTCGTCAAGTTCATTGACCCCGTTCGCTCGGCCTCGCTAGCGTCACAGGACATCAGACGTCCGATATCGGATATCCCTGCCATGGAGGAGTCCCGCTGATGTCCCATCGTCCCCGCCGGTCCCGTCGCCCGCTGGTCGCCGCCGCCCTGGTCCCCGGCCTCGCGCTCGCGTTCGGCGCGGCCCTCGGCCCTGCGGCCAGCGCCGCCCCGTCCACGAGCACGACGGCCTCCGCCTCGACCGACGCCAGTGGGCTGACCTCCCAGAACCTGGCGACCGCGGGTGCGGGATCGCCGTACTACCGGATCCCCGCGTTGGCGACGACCACGCAGGGCACACTGATCGCGGCCTACGACGCGCGGCCGACGCTGGGCGACCTGCCCAACCACATCAAGATGGTCATCCGCCGGAGCACGGACGACGGCCGGACCTGGCAGACCCAGCAGGTGGTCCGGGAGGACCCGGCACCGCACGGTTACGGCGACCCCAGCCTGGTGGTGGACCACGACACCGGGCGGATCTTCCTCTTCTATGCCGCGGGCATGAACCAGGGCTACTTCGGGTCGCACACCGGCACCGACGAGAGCGACCCGGACGTGCTGCAGGCGGACTACAGCTACTCCGACGACGACGGGCGGACCTGGCAGCACCGGCGGATCACCCACGAGATCAAGGAACCGCAGTGGGGCGGCATGTTCGCCTCCTCGGGCAAGGGCATCCAGATCAAGCGCGGGAAGTATGCCGGCCGGCTGGTGCAGCAGTACGCCGTCCGCTACCAGGGCGGGAACTGGGCGATGAGCGTCTACAGCGACGACCACGGGCAGACGTGGCACCACGGCAAGCTCGTCGGTCCGGGGATGGACGAGAACAAGGTGGTCGAGCTGGCCGACGGACGGCTGATGCTCAACAGCCGCTCCGCGAGCGGATACCGCAAGGTGGCCTACTCCACCGACGGTGGGGAGACGTGGAGCCAGCCCGTGGACGACCACCAGCTGCCGGACCCGTCGGACAACGGGTCAATCCTGCGGTACAACCGTAACGCGGGCCCGAACAGTCCCGAGGCGCACAAGCTGCTCTTCAGCAACAACGAGAGCCAGTCGGCCCGCGAGAACCTGGTCGTCAAGCAGTCCTGTGACGACGGACGGACCTGGCCGATTCGCAAGGTCGTCGAGCCGGGCTTCGCCGCCTACTCGACGCTGGAGCGGCTGCCCAACGGCAACTTCGGCCTGCTCTGGGAGAGCAACGGCTACCGCAACATCACCTTCTCCAGCTTCAGCCCGGACTGGCTGGGTGGTGTCTGCGCTCCGCTCCACGTCGCCGTGCCCG
>NZ_DASSTI010000093.1:0-19269 GCF_035708005.1 Segeticoccus sp.
CCTACTCGACGCTGGAGCGGCTGCCCAACGGCAACTTCGGCCTGCTCTGGGAGAGCAACGGCTACCGCAACATCACCTTCTCCAGCTTCAGCCCGGACTGGCTGGGTGGTGTCTGCGCTCCGCTCCACGTCGCCGTGCCCGACTCCGCACAGGCGGGGACGACAGCGGATGTCCGCGTCACTGTGACCAACCAGGAACCGCACCCGCTCACCGGGGCCTCGCTCCAGCTCGACCTCCCAACCGGCTGGTCCGCCAACGCGGTGGATCTCCCGACGGTGCCGTCCGGACAGAACATCACCGTGTCCGTGCCCGTCACGATCCCCAAGGGCACGTCCACGAACGGCTACCCGGTGAGTGCGGTCCTGACCACTCGTCAGGGACAGCACTCCCACTCCAGCTGGGAAGCTCCGTCCATCGTCGTGACCGGCGGTGACGTCGTCTGGCAGGACAGCACCGAGCGCCATTACGACGGCCAACACCTGACCGACGTGTCTGACGAGGTGGAGAAGGTCAAGGACTTGGAATCGGGCGCGATCCGCGTCCGGTTCCGCACCTCGACGTCCGCGCCCGCCGCCGGCTCACTGCTGTCACTGGCGGACCCGATCAGCCAGGTGCGTGACCTTGTCCTCTCGCTCAACTCCGGTCGTCCCTACCTGGAAGTCCGGACCGCCTCCGGAACGTACCCAGTGCGCATTCAGACTGGCGTCAACGTCGCTGATGGTGAGTGGCATGACCTGATTGCGGCTTCCAGCAACGGCGTGACGAGCCTGATCCTTGACGGGAAGGTGATTGGCCAGCAGAGGTCGCAAGGGTTCTTCTCGACGATCACCGAACTGACTCACCCCTACCCCGGGCTCAACCCGGACGGTGTGCCGAACCTGACGATCGGTGGCAACCAGGCCTACGTCGCGTCTCAGGGCGGGACAACCAACCGGTGGATGTTCGACGGCGACATCGCCTCCGTGGAGGTCTACAACGGCTGACAGAATGGAGGCCGGTGGCTGGGGTGCAAGCGCCCTGTCACCGGCCTCCCCATCTCAGCCGAATCGCTCACGCAGCCAGCGGATCTGACGCTCCTCCTGCGCGACACCGCCACCCTCGTGCTCGTTGTAGGGGTAGACGTCGATCGACTTCTCCCCGGCGTAGTGGTTGTAGGCCGCGAAAACCGTTGATGGTGGGCAGATCTGGTCCATGAGCGCGACCTGCCAGAGCGCCGGCACGGTGGCGTGGGCGGCCATGGTCAGCCCGTCGAAGTAGCGCAACGTCGTGAAGGCTTGGGGCAGCACGTCCTTCTGTGTACGGGCGAACTCGAGCAGCTCGGCATACGGAGCCTTGTCGGTGAGCTCGACGGCTCGTTCCATGTGGCACAGGAAGGGGACCGAGATCATCGCTGCGGCAACGCCGTCGGCCAGGGCCGCCGCCGCCAGCGCGATGCCGCCGCCCTGGCTGAACCCCTCGACGACGACGCGCCCGCGGTCCACCCCGTCCAGGCAGCGCGCGACCTCGACGGCCCGGACCGCATCGGTGAACACGCGCCGGTAGTAGTAGTCGTCGGGGTCGAGGATCCCCTTGGTGAGGAACCCCTCGACGTGGGGGGAGTCGCTGCCGCCGCGGTCCCCGGTGACCCCGGCGCGACGCGCCCGGGCTCCCATGCCGCGGGTGTCCATGACAATCGTCGCCACGCCCGACGCGGGCCAGCGCAGCCAGTCCAAGGGGGTCCCGGCCCCGTCGCCGTAGCCGAGGTAGCGCACCACCAGCGGGAGCTCGTCCCCGGCCCCGCGCGGCCGCAGGTAGAGGCCACCCACCGGCTGGCCCGCAAAACCGTTGAACGTCAAGCGGTGTGCGTCCACCAACGGCAGGTCGAGCCCGTACGGCCGGAGCCGTATGCCGAGTGGCTGGCCGCGTGCCTCCTTGAGGGTCCGTGCCCAGAACGCGGCGAAGTCGGCGGGCTCCCGGCGTTCCGGGCGGTAGCGCTCGAGCTCGCTCAGGGGGAGGTCGAACAGCGGCATGACGTCACTGCTCCCGGAGCGCGGCGATGCGGGCGAGCAGGGGAGCGTAGTGCTCGGCGATCGCGTCGTGCATCCGGGCCGGGTCGGCCGCGGCTGCGGCGTCCACGATGGCGACGTGCGCGTCGGCGCTGGTGACCAGGTCGAGGTCGACGCTGCCGAGGGTCGGCGTGACGATCCGCTGGACGTCCCAGAAGGCCTCGGTGAGCTGCAGGACGAGGTCGTTGCCCAGGGGTTCGAGCAGCATGACGTGGAACGTGCGGTCCTGCTCGAGGAAGTCCTCCCCGCGGGAGGCGAGGTCCTGCATCTCGCGCGCGACGTCATACAGGTTCTCGCGCTGCCGCCCGTCCAGGCCCTCGATGATCTGCGCGGCCATGCCCTGCTCGAGGGTGCGGCGCACCTCGATCACCTGCTCCAGCACCCGGTGCTCGTCCGAGCGGCTGAGCAGGCCGCGGAAGGCGAGGCTCTCGACGAGGGCGTTCAGGGACATGCGTCCCACGTAGGTGCCGTGGCCGTGCCGGACGTCGACGATGTCGAGCGCCCGCAACGTCTTCACCGCCTCGCGCACGCTGGAACGGCTCGCCCCGATCGCGGCGCACAGCTCGCTCTCGGTGGGGAGTGGGTCACCGGGGGCGAGGCGCTGCTCGAGGATGTGCTCCTTGATCCGGTCGACCACCTCGGCCTGCCCACGGGCGCGACTGATCGGTGTCGTCCCCACGCCGGCGCCCGCGGACGACGCCGGCTCCCCCAATTTCGCCATGACCCTTGCCCTTCGCCGGGAGACCTGTCAGGCTCACCCTAACGGCATCAGACATCAGACGTCATATAACTTCTCCTCGTTTCTCCCACCGACCGGAGGTTCCTGCCGATGAGCACCACCGACCGCGACGCGTTCGACCCCGAGGGGCTGACCGGTGTCAGCCGCCGCACCTTCCTGCGCTACACCGGCACCCTGAGTGTCGCGGCCGCGCTCACCGCCGGCCTCGCCGCCTGCAGCAGCGGCCCCAAGTCGACCAACGCCGTCTCCACCAAGGGGGCCGGCGGGTCCGCGCCCAACACGATCGAGGCGACCCTCGCCTTCGAGCTGTCCAGCGGCTTCGACCCGATGAACGCCTCGAGCGCCGTAGCGACCTGCGCCAACCAGCACATCTTCGAGGCGCTCGTCGACCTCGACCCGATCAGCCGCAAACCCTACCTCGCGCTCGCGAAGGAGCAGCCGAAGGAGAGCAACGGCGGCAAGACCTGGACGGTCACCCTGCGTGACGGCGCGAAGTTCTCCGACGGCAGTCCGGTCACCGCCGAGGACGTCGCCTGGTCGTTCACCCGGGCCAACGACCCGAAGAACGCCGCGCTCATGGCCCTGTTCATCCCGTTCATCGACCGGGTCGAGGCCAAGGACAAGACCACGGCGGTCTTCCACCTCAAGACGCCGTTCTCGCTCTTCCCGGAGCGGATCGCGGTCATCAAGATCGTGCCCAAGGCGCTGACCAAGGACGCTGCCGCCTCGAAGAAGTTCGACAACAGCCCGGTCGGCTCCGGTCCGTTCAAGCTCGACAGCGTCTCCAAGGAGTCGGGCCTCACCCTGTCGGCCAACAGCAACTACAACGGTCCCCGTCCCGCCAAGGTCGACAAGATGACCTGGGGCACCACGACCGAGGCCTCCACCCGCATCGCCAACCTCACCAGCGGCCGGGTCCAGGCGATCGAGGCCGTGCCCTACCTCAACGTGTCGCAGCTGGAGGGCAAGCAGTTCCAGGTCGACAAGAAGCAGGCGTTCAACCTGCTCTTCCTCATGTTCAACTGCTCCGCGAAGCCGTTCGACGACAAGCGGGTCCGACAGGCGCTGTTCTACGCGCTGGACACCGAGAAGATCATCAAGACCGCCCTGCAGGGCTACGCGACCCCGGCCACCAGCTACCTGGACGAAGGCAACGCCGGCTACCAGCGGGCCAGCACCGTCTACACCTACAACCCGGGCAAGGCCAAGGCGCTGCTGAAGCAGGCCGGCGTCCGCGACCTGACGTTCGAGCTGGTCACCACGGACACGTCCTTCATCAAGGACTCGGCGCCGCTGATCGTCGAGTCGTGGAAGAACATCGGGGTCACGGCGAAGCTCAACACCGTGCCGTCCGCCGCCGTCTACGGCGACCTCGTGCCCAAGGACAGCTTCCGTGCCCTCGCGGCCTCGGGTGACCCGACCGTCTTCGGCCCGGACGTCGACCTGCTGCTGCGGTGGTTCTACTACGGCGCGGCCTGGCCCAAGGACCGCTACCGCTGGGACCCCGCCGACCGGGCCAAGGCCGCCGACTGGATCGACCAGGCCGCCCGGGAGACCGACCCCGACAAGCAGAAGCAGATCTGGAAGCAGGTCCTGGACTTCGTGGCGGAGGAGGTGCCCCTCTACCCCGTCTACCACACCAAGACGATCACCGGGTCGGACCCGAAGCAGCTCAGCGGGTTCCAGGGCGCGGCCACGACCGGGCTGTACTTCCTGAAGACCGACCGCACGGCCTAGGAGTTCTCACATGCTCGCGGTGCTGAGCATGGTGGTGCGAAGGCTGCTGACGCTCATCCCTCTCGTCATCGGGGTGGCGTTGTTCGTCTTCATCGTCATGCAGTTCTCGCCGATCGACCCGGCGCTGTCCGTGCTCGGCGACCAGGCCTCGGCGGCCCAGGTCGCCCACTTCAAGCACGCCCACGGGCTGGACCGTCCGCTGCCGGTCCGGTTCGTGATGTTCCTGGTCGACCTCGCCCACGGCAACCTCGGCATGACGTTCCCGCCCAGCCAGCCGGTCGCGGACAAGATCGCCAACGCCTTGCCCCTGACGATCCAGCTCACGGCCCTCGGCGTCGCCGGGGCGCTCGTGATCGCGCTCGTCCTGGGCATCGTGGCGGCGCTCTACCGCGACCGCTGGCCGGACCACGTCATGCGCGTGGTCTCCATGCTCGGCATCGCGATGCCCTCCTTCTGGCTGGCCATCCTGCTGGTCCAGCAGTTCGCCGTGGCCCACCACGTGTTCCCGCCCAGCGGCTACATCAACCCGGCTGACTCACTCGCCGGTTGGCTCGGCACGATGGCCCTCCCCGCGCTGGCGCTCGCCGTGCCGGTCGGCTGCTCACTGGCCCGGATCGTGCGCACCTCCGTCGTCGAGGAACTCGACAAGGACTACGTGCGCACCGCGATCGGGGCCGGGCTGCCGCCGCGGGTGGTCATCGGCCGCAACGTGATGCGCAACGCGCTGGTCAACCCGCTGACCGTCCTCGGCCTGCGACTGGGCTACCTCATCGGCGGCACGGTCATCATCGAGGCGATCTTCTCGCTGCCCGGCATGGGCACCCAGATGATGAGCGCGCTGGAGCAGAACGACACCGCCCTCGCCCAAGGCACCGTGCTCACCATCGCCGTCGGCTTCGTCATGATCAACCTCGTCGTGGACGTGCTCTACCTGTTCGCCAACCCGCGCCTCCGGGGGGCCCACTGATGCACCGCACCCTGACCACGCGCCTCTCCCGGCCGGGAGCCCACCTCAGCAGGCTCGGTATGCCGTCCGTCGTCGCCCTGATCTTCATCGCGCTCGTCGTGCTCGTCGGGCTCTTCGCCCCGCTGCTGACCACGCACGACCCGGGGCAGACCGGGCTGGGGCCGGCGACGACCGGGCCGGACGGCGACTACTGGTTCGGCCTGGACGCCCTCGGTCGCGACGTCTACTCCCGGCTCGTCGCCGGGACGCGGCGCTCCCTCATCGTCGGGTTCGGCGCCGCCGGACTGGCTCTGGTGGTCGGCTCGGCGCTGGGCGCGCTGGCCGGCACCAGTCGCACGATCCTCGACGAGGTGGTCATGCGCTGCCTCGACGTCGTGATGGCCTTCCCCGCCATCGTGCTCGCGGCACTGCTGGTCATCGCCTTCGGCAAGGACAGCCTGACCGTCGTGACCCTCGCGATCGGGTTCGTCTTCATCCCCTCGATCGCCCGGATCGTCCGCGCGAACGTGCTCAGTCAGTACCGCGAGGACTACGTCGCCGCCGAGCAGGTCATCGGGGCGCGCCGGCCGCACATCCTGCTGCGCCACGTCGCGCGCAACTGTGCCGCGCCGGTCCTCGTCTTCACCACGATCATGGTGGCCGACGCGATCGTCTTCGAGGCGTCCCTGTCGTTCATCGGCGGCGGGCTCGCTCCGCAGGAGGCCGACTCCTCATGGGGATCGGTCATCGCGTTCGGCAAGGAGCTGGTCCAGGTCGGTGGCTGGTGGGCGACGTTCTTCCCGGGGCTGCTCATCCTGTTGACCGTCCTTGCGCTCAACGTGCTCTCGGAGGGCATCTCGGATGCGTGGGCGGCCCCGGCGGCCCGACGCGCCAGCACCTCGGGCGCCACTGACGCGGGCGACGTCGACCGGCTGGAGAGCGCCCGGCCCGGCACGGGCGAGGTCCTCGAGCTGCCGGGCCTGCGGGAGGCCGCCCAGCGGCTCCGCGAGCGGGCCCGACCCCTGCCGCAGGGAGAGCCGTTGCTGTCCGTGCGCGACCTGCGCATCGGCTTCGCGGGCCGTCACCGCGGCGTGGACATCGTCGACGGCGTCTCCTTCGACGTGCGGCCCGGTGAAGTGGTCGGGATCGTCGGCGAGTCAGGCTGCGGCAAGTCGCTCACCTCCCTGGCGGTGATGGGGCTGCAGCCGCGCGGCGCCCGGCTCGGCGGCCAGGTCCTCTTCGAGGGTCTCGACCTGCTGCAGCTGCGGGCCAACCGGCGCCGCGCGCTGATGGGCCGCGAGATCGCGATGATCTACCAGGACGCGCTCTCGGCGCTCAATCCCGCCATCAAGGTGGGCGGGCAGCTGCGCCAGCTGATCCGTCGCGGCGGGACCCGCAACGCGGAGGAGCTGATGCGGCTGGTGGGCCTGGACCCGCAACGCACGCTCTCGGCATACCCCCATGAGCTCTCCGGTGGGCAGCGGCAACGGGTGGTGATCGCCATGGCGCTGTCGCGCGACCCGAAGCTGATCATCGCCGACGAGCCGACGACCGCCCTCGACGTGACGGTCCAGGCGCAGGTGATGGAGCTGCTGCTGCGGCTGCGCGAGGAGCTCGGCTTCGCCCTGGTCCTGGTCAGCCACGACCTGGCGCTGGTCAGCGACGTGTGCGACCGGGTGGTCGTGATGTACGGCGGTCGGATCGTGGAGCAGGGCGTCACCGCCGACGTGGTGGGCGCGCCCGCGCACCACTACGCCCGCGGCCTGCTGGGGTCGGTGCTCTCGCTGGAGTCCGGCGCCCAGCGGCTCACCCAGATCCGCGGTGTCGTGCCGTCGCCGGCGGACTTCCCCGCGGGCTGCCGCTTCGCCGACCGGTGCCCGGCCGCGACAGATGTCTGCCTCACCCAGGTGCCCGAGCTGCACGGTGACGGGCAGCGGCACTCGGCCGCCTGCCACCACCCGGCGGAGCAGATCAGCCACGACGACGGGGGACGGGAGCTGGTGCGGTCATGAGCGGCGACGACAGCGTGAGGAAACGAGCGCAGCGAGGCCCGGAGCGCCGAGGAGCGCGAACAGCCGACATGAGCGGCGACGGGGAGATCGTCCGGCTCGAGGGCGTCCACGTGCGCCACCGCACCCGGGGCGGCGGCATGTTCAACCCCGAGCGGGTGCACGCGCTGACCGGAGCCGACCTGACCATCCGGGCCGGCGAGACGGTCGGCGTGGTCGGTGAATCCGGTTGCGGCAAGTCGACGCTCGCCAAGGTGCTCGTGGGGCTGCAGGAGCCGACCGAGGGTCGCCTGTTCTTCCGCGGACAGGATGTATGGCGGATGAGCGGCTCCCAGCGCCGGCACCAGATGGGTGCCGGGGTCGGCATGGTCTTCCAGGACCCGGCCAGCTCGCTGAACCGGCGGATGCCGATCCGGCAGGTGCTGCGGGACCCGCTGGATGTGCACGGCCGCGGCACGTCTCGGCAGCGGGAGGCCCGGGTCCGTGAGCTGATGGACCTGGTCGGGTTGCCGGCGTCGGTGGCGGACGTCCTGCCGAGCCAGCTCTCCGGCGGGCAGCGGCAGCGCGTGTCGATCGCCCGCGCCCTCGCCCTGGACCCCGACCTGGTGATCGCCGACGAGCCGACGAGCGCGCTCGATGTGTCGGTGCGGGCGCAGATCCTCAACCTGCTCCTGGACCTGAAGCAGCGGCTCGGGCTGGCGATGGTGTTCGTGTCACACGACATCCAGACGGTCCGGAGGGTCAGCGACCGCATCGTCACCATGTACCTCGGCCGGATCGTCGAGCAGACCCCGGCCGCCGCGATGCCCACCGGGGCGCGACACCCCTACACCCGGGCGCTGTTCTCCGCCGCGCCCGGCCTGTTGTCCCCGATCGAGCCGATCCCGCTCATCGGGCCGGTGCCGTCGGCGACCCGGCCACCGAGCGGCTGCCCGTTCCGCACCAGGTGCTGGCGGGCGGACGACAGCTGCGCCGACGAGATGCCGCCGGTCCAGCGGGACGGCAGGGCGCCGGCCTCCGGCGACCGCCCGTCGCCGACGCCGCATGAGTTCCGTTGCCACCACCCACTTCCCGTGGGACTCGACGACGCCGAGCTGGCGGCGTCCGCCCGAGAAGCCACCTCCGACCGACCCCAGCTCGAGGAGCCTGCGTGACCACCCGAACCCCCCGCTACACCGGCGTCGTCCCCCCGCTGGTCACCCCGCTGACCGACGACGGCGCCCTCGACGTGCCGTCGCTGGAGCGGCTCGTCGCCGCCCAGCTCGAGGCGGGCGTCAGCGGCCTGTTCGCCCTCGGCAGCTCGGGGGAGACGATCTACCTCACCGACGAGGTGCGTGACCAGGTGCTCGAGGTCATCGTGCGTACCGTCGCCGGGCAGGTCCCGGTCATGGCGGGCTGCATCGAGCCGTCGACGGACCGGGTCGTGGTCCGGGCCCGCCGGGCCCTCGCGCTCGGCGCCGACGCGCTGGTGGCCACGGCCCCGTTCTACGCCCTGGTGAGCGACAGCGAGATCGACCGGCACTTCCGGCTCGTCCGGGGAGCGGTCGACCTGCCGCTGCTCGCCTACGACCTGCCGGTCTGCGTGCACACCAAGCTGTCACCGGCGATGGTGACGACCCTCGCGCAGGACGGCGTGATCGACGGGGTCAAGGACAGCAGCGGCAACGACGTCGAGGCGCGGCAGACGATGCTCGCGCTCGAGCAGCACCCCACCTACACCCACCTCACCGGCCACGAGGTCGTGGTCGACGCGATGCTCCTCGCCGGCTGCGACGGCGTCGTGCCAGGCCTGGGCAACGTCGACCCGGACGGCTACGTGCGGCTCTACACCGCGGCGCGCGAGGGCCGGTGGGCGGATGCGAAGGCCGAGCAGGACCGGCTCGCCCGGCTGTTCCGGATCGTCGCCGCCGCGGACCGGTCGACCGCAGGCGGGAACGCCGCCGGCGTGGGCGGGTTCAAGACCGCGTTGGCCCTCCTCGGGGTCATCCGCAGCAACCAGGTCTCCCCACCGCTGCGCCGGCTCGACGAGGACGAGCGCAAGCGGGTCGCCGTCGAGCTCGAGCAGGCCGGCCTGCGCTGACGTGGTGAGTCCGGGATGGCACACGCGCGGGACCAGGTGATGGGCACGGCTGGCAGGCGAGGCGCTGAGCTGCTGCTGGGCATCGACATCGGCGGGACCAAGACCGCGGCCGGGCTGGTGGACCTCGACGGTCGCCTCCTGCACCTCGGGACGCCGCGGCCCACGCCAGGTGCGCGGGGACCGGACGCCGTGCTCGCCACGGCTGTCGGGGTGGCGCGCGAGGCGATCGCGAGCCGTCCGGCGGGCACGCACGTCGTGCGCGTGGGCGTCGGCAGTGCCGGCGTGATCGACGCAGCGACCGGTCGTGTCCTGTCGGCGACGGATGCGTTGACGGGCTGGGCGGGCACCCCGGTGCAGGAGCGACTGACCGCAGCGCTGGGTGTCCCTGTAGCGGTCGACAACGACGTCCACGGGCACGCGCTCGGGGAGTGGTGGCAGGGCGCCGGCGCGGGGCTCGGGCCGACGGGGAGCCTGTTGTTCGTCGCGGTCGGCACGGGAGTGGGCGCCTCCTTGGTGGTCGGCGGTCGGGTGGTGCACGGGGCCCACTCCGTCGCCGGCCATGCCGGCCACGTCCCGTCCGTGCGCGCGGGGGACCGGCCCTGCCCCTGCGGTGGGCGGGGCCACGTGGAGTCGGTGGCGGCCGGCCCTGCCATGACCGCGGAGTATGCCGCGCGCACCGGTCACGTGGTCCCCGGCCTTGCCGACGTGGTGGCCCGGGCGGAGGGCGGCGACGTCGTCGCCGGCGCGGTGCTGGCCGAGGGCGCCGCGGCGCTCGGCGACGCCGTGGGTGCGCTGCTCAACGTCCTCGACCCCGACGTCGTCGTCCTCGGCGGTGGCGTGAGCTCGGTCGGCGAGACCTGGTGGCGGCCGATGCGTGCGGCCGCGGTGGCTCAGGCCCTCGAACCCGTGCGGTCGACGCCGCTGGTGCCCGCGAGGGCCGGGGCCGCGCTGCTCGGGGCGGCGTGGATCGCCCGGCAGCTCGAGCCAGCGGAGAGTCAGGCCGGCCTGCCCGCGCCGACCAGCTTCGGTGCGCCCGAGCATCCGGAGGTGGCGCGATGACCGTCCCCGCCTCGGAGGTCCCGGCCCTGCTGCAGCCGTTGCGAGGCCGACTGGTCGTCTCCTGCCAGGCCTATCCCGGCGAGCCGTTGCGCACCCCGCAGGCGATGTGCGCGATGGCGCAGGCGGTCGCGCGCGGCGGCGCGGCCGGCATACGGGCCCAGGGACTGGACGACCTGCGCGCGATCCGCTCGGCCGTCGACCTCCCGGTGATCGGCCTGTGGAAGGACGGCGACGACGACGTCTTCATCACGCCCACCCTCGAGCACGCGCTCGCGGTGGCCGAAACGGGCGCGCACGTGGTGGCCCTCGACGGGACCGGACGTCCCCGCCCCGACGGGCGGTCGCTCGGCGAGACGATCGCCGCCCTGCGCGAGGCCACCGAGGCGCTCGTCATGGCCGACTGCTCGACGTTCGAGGAGGGCGTGGCGGCCCAGGCCGCGGGAGCGGACCTGGTGGGTACGACGCTCGCCGGCTACACGGCATACACGCAGAAGGGCGACGGCCCGGACCTCGACCTGGTGGCGCAGCTCGCCGCGCGGCTGACGGTTCCGGTCGTGGCGGAGGGCCGCATCCACACGCCCGCCCACGCGGCGGAGGCGATCCGGCGCGGGGCGTTCAGCGTGGTGGTGGGCACCGCGATCACCCACCCGACGTCGATCACGTCGTGGTTCGTCGACGCAGTGGAGGGCGTGGCGGACGCTACTCCGTGAACCCGCTGATGTCGGGGTGCAGCCGCCCGTCGTCCCCGCGGGCGGTCGGCGGGATGTCGCCGCTGGTGCGCCGGTCGCTGGCGTTCGTCCCGGCGGCACCGTGGCTCGAGTTGCCGGAGCCGATC
This sequence comes from Segeticoccus sp., assembly GCF_035708005.1. Taxonomy (NCBI): domain Bacteria; kingdom Bacillati; phylum Actinomycetota; class Actinomycetes; order Micrococcales; family Intrasporangiaceae; genus Segeticoccus; species Segeticoccus sp. The sequence continues at coordinate 11,451 of NZ_DASSTI010000093.1, forward strand.
TTGGACCCCGCGGCGTCCATGACCTTGTGACCCACCTCCGGTGCCTTGGCCCTGACGGCACCCTCGACGTCGCTGACCCGGTGCTGCACCGTCGGGTTCTGCCACAGCTTCTGTGCGCCGCTCCTGATCTGCTCGTAGCGGTTGCGCCCGGCCCGGGCCCCGAGGACGTACCCGACCGCGGCTCCGGTGAGGAAGGACAACTTGCCCATGTCGCGATTCCTTTCGTCGTGGGTCAGCACCACCCTGACACGACACCACCGGCTCGACCACTCGTCGAACGGGCCAAGCCGGGCGGCCCGCTCACCGTTTGCGGTTCGCAGCGGCGGGTATGCGGATTTCATCGCTTTTCCGTCCCCGCACACGGCCCCCGTCGGAGGGCCACACAGGAGTTCCGATGGCACTGACCCGAAAGGAAGAACAGACCTTCCGCGACCTCATGTCCGAAGCATGCGAAGGGGATCCCCGGTTCGCTGCGAGAGTGAATGGGGATCGGTGGCGGCGAGCCAAGGCCCGCCGGCTGCTCTCCTCCCTCGGATGCTTCGGCATCGCCTGTCTCGTCCTGGGACTCGGCACGACCGTCGCGGCCTGGGTCGCCGGTGGGGTGCTGTTCGCCGCCGGCGCCGGGATCATGCTCCGGCCGCTCGTCGTGGGACGTCTTCCCAGCGTCTCGTGGAAGAAGTGCGCTGACACCACTACCCGGCCGTTCCGCTCCGTCGGTGGCTGGGTCAACAGCATCCCGCGACACCTGCCGCTGCCGCACCGCCGCGCCTCCTGAGCCTTTCGACTCGTCGTTGAACCCTCGCCCGTGACCCACCCTCCTGCTCGCCCCGCCCTCGCGGGGTACATCGCGCCCTGGGCCACCTGCCGGTCCGCCGCGGCGCCCTTGGGCGCCCACCGCCGCACCCGGTAGCGTGGCCCCGCTGGCACCCGACGGTATGCCGGGTGCTCGGGAGGGCTCGCATAGTGGCCTAGTGCGGCGGTCTTGAAAACCGCTATGGGTGTACGCCCATCGTGGGTTCGAATCCCACGCCCTCCGCTCCTGGCGAGGAGGGAACCGCCGGTTCCCGTCCGGACACCGACCCACCGCCGTGTGGGTCGGTCGCATGTGTGACAGACGGGAGAGGCAGTGACCAACTCGACCCCACGTCCCGACGGAACTTCGTGGGAGCTGCGACCCGAGACCCTTCTCGTCGAACACGGCCGGCCCGCGGCGCAACCGGGCGCTCCCATGAATGTTCCCGTCGTGCTCGCCTCGACCTTCCGCTCGGGACCAGCCGCGCCCGCTTCCGCGCCCGCCGAAGGCACGTCGGCCGCGGACGGTATGCCGGGTCCCCGCACCTATGCGCGTGGCGACGGCACGGACCTCTGGTCGGCCTTCGAGGACGTCGTCGGCCAGCTCGAGGGTGGGCACGCGGTGGCGTTCTCCTCGGGGATGGCCGCCATCGCCGGCGTACTCGAGCTGCTGCCCGCCGGCGCGACCGTCCTGTTGCCGCAGGACGTCTACATGGGCACGCGGGAACTGTTGCACGACGGGCAGACTCGCGGCCGTTGGCGGCTGGAGACCGTGGCGTTGGACGACAGCGAGTCGCTTCGCCGGAACCTCGACGGGGCGGAGGTGCTCTGGATCGAGACGCCGAGCAACCCGCTGCTCGAGGTCTGTGACCTGCGGGCGCTGAGCGCGGCCGCACGCGCGGCGGACGTCCGGGTCGTCGTCGACAACACCTTCGCCACCCCGCTGCTGCAGCAGCCGCTGTCGCTGGGTGCCGACGTGGTGGTGCACAGCGCGACGAAGTTCATGGGCGGACACTCCGACCTGTTGATGGGCGTCGCCGTCACCGACAACCCGGAGACACACCGGGCGTTGCGGCGCCGCCGCACCCTGTCCGGGGCCGTCCCCGGGGCGCTCGAGTGCTTCCTGGCGCTGCGCGGCATACGGACGATGGGCGTGCGGCTCACTGCGGCCCAGGCCAGCGCGCACGAGCTGGCCCGCCGACTCCGCGACCACCCGGCGGTGACCCGGGTGCGCTACCCCGGCCTTCCGGAGGATCCCGGTCATGCCCTGGCCAGTCGCCAGATGAGGGGATTCGGCGCGGTGCTCAGCTTCGAGCTCGCGGACGCTGCCAGTGCCGACGCGACCTGCGCGGCGCTCACCGTCATCGCCCACGCCACGAGCCTCGGCGGGGTGGAGTCCACCATCGAGCGGCGAGCGCAGTACCCAGGGTCCGCGCACGTACCGGACGGACTGCTGCGCCTCAGCGTCGGGTGCGAACACGTCGAGGACCTGTGGCAGGACCTCGCGCGGGCACTGGAAGGGCTGGACCAGTGACCAGCATGTCGGTCGAGACCCTGACCATCGACACGGCACCGCTGGGGGCGGACAACTCCCTACCGCCCCTGCTCCGGACCGAGGACCCGCACCGGGATGTGACCTTCGAGGGCGCGGACCCGAGCATGGCGGAACGGCTCGCGTACGGGCACATCGAGTCGATCCTGCCGTACACGCTGCAGGACGCCTACTCACGGGAGCGCCGGCCACGGGAGCACCACGTGGTGGTGCTCGAGAACGAGCACCTGCGGGCCACGTTCCTGCCCGGCTTCGGAGGGCGGTTGTGGTCGCTGGTGGACAGGTCCGACGGCCGTGACCTGGTCTTCCGGAACAACGTGCTCCAGCCGGCGAACCTCGCCCTGCGCAACGCCTGGTTTGCTGGGGGAGTCGAGTGGAACATCGGGACCACCGGGCACTCCCCGACCACCTGCAGCCCCCTGCACGCCGCGCGCGTGCAGGCGGCGGACGGCTCCCCCGTCCTGCGGTTGTACGAGTGGGAACGGATGCGGAACGTGGTGTTCGCGCTCGACGTCCACCTGCCGCCCGGCTCGAGGACGCTGTGGGTGACGGTCAGCATCTGGAACCCCCACAGCGTGACCGTCCCGATGTACTGGTGGTCGAACATCGCGGTCGAGGAGACGCCGGGCCTCCGGGTGGTCGCGCCGGCCGACCACGCGTGGCACTTCGGCTACTCCCGGGAGCTGCGGCGCGTGCCCGTCGCGGACTCGACGGCGACCGACTGGAGCTATCCGGAGCGCCGGGAGGACGCCGGGGACTGGTTCTTCGACATTCCCGAGGGCACCTCGCCGTGGATCGCGGCAGTCGACGAGTCCGGCCGTGGGCTGGCACAGCTGTCGACCTCGCGGCTGCGCGGACGCAAGCTGTTCGTGTGGGGGCAGCGCGTCGGCGGTCGCCGCTGGAACCACTGGTTGACCGACGGCTCCCAGACCTACTGCGAGATCCAGGCCGGCCTGGCCGGCACGCAGCTCGAGCACCTGCCCATGCCGGCGCACGCCGTGTGGCGCTGGACCGAGGGCTACACGTCCGTCGTCGCCGACCCGGCACGCGTCCACAGCAGCGACTGGGGTGAGGCGACCGCGGCGGTGGCCGCCTCGCTGCACCCGCTGACCGACGGGAGCCTGCAGGAGGCCGTCCGGGTCGCGAACCGGACGGCTGACTGCCGCCCCGAGGAGCGCCTCGTCGCCGGGTCCGGCTGGGGAGCCCTCGAACAGCTCCTGCGGCGGGACGAGCCGGGCTTCCACCTGCCCGCGGCCACGCCCTTCGACCGGGACACGCTGGCCGAGGAGCAGGCGCCGTGGCTGGAGCTGCTCGAGACCGGCCAGTTCACCGCGGCTCCTCCGCGCACCTTCGTCGTCGGCCCGCAGTGGCGCCGTCGCCTGCAGGCAGCGCCCGCGAACTGGGCCCGGTCCCTGCACCTCGGCGTCGCCGACTGGCATGCCGGTGACCGAGACTCCGCCCGAGCCGCCTGGGAGTCCTCGCTCGCGTCGCGCCCGAACCCGTGGGCGCTGCGCAACCTGGCCGTGAGCGACCACGCCGCTGGGGACACCGCCCGGGCGGTCGAGCGGATGGTGGAGGCGCAGCGACTCGCCCCCGAACTGACTGGGCTCCTCGTCGAGTGCCTGGCCCAGCTGATCGCCGCCGGCCGGGCAGCGGAGGCACTGCGGATGGTGGACCGGGTCGCACCCGACCAACGACAGCACGGCCGCGTGCGGCTGCTGCAGGCATCGGCCGCCGGGCAGACGGGCGACTGGGAGCAGGTCCGGCGGATCCTGGCCGAGGGCCTCGAGGTGGCCGACCTCCGGGAGGCCGACCACTCCCTCAGCGATCTCTGGGATGCCTACCGGGCGGCCGAGAAGGACGGGACGCAACGATCATCTGCCGGCGCCCTGCCCGAGGAGGTCCCGGCCGAGTACGACTTCCGCATGCGACAGTGAGCAGGGTCAGCGGATCAGCGCCTGCCGCACCAGCGTCCGACCGAAGTCCCACACCAGGTCACCGCCGCGCTCGGCCTCCTCGAGCACGTCGGCGAGTGCCGTCACGAAGAGCTCGACCTCGACCTCGCTGATCATCAGCGGGGGCAGGAGCTTGATGACCTCCATGTGGTCGCCTGCCACCTGGGTGAGGATCCGGTGCCGCCGGTAGAGGGTGCCGACCACCATCTGCGCGAACAACCCCCGGCGGGCGGCCTCGAGCACGGCCCAGCGGGTGCGCAGCCGCAACGAGTGCGGCCGGCCGAACTCGATCCCGATCATGAGGCCGCGGCCCCGCACATCGACGACGAGGTCGCAGCGCTCGCGGATGCCGACGAGCTGGTCGTTCAGCAGCTTCCCCATCCGGGCGGCGTTGCCGACGAGGTCCTCCTCGTCGAGGACGGCCAGGGTCGCCAGGCCCGCCGCCATCGCCAGCGCGTTCCCGCCGAAGGTGGTCGCGTGCACGAAGACCCGGTCCATGGACGAGTAGACCCGGTCGAAGACCCAGTCCTTGGACAGGACCGCACCGACCGGCACGAACCCGCCCGACAGGGCCTTCGCGACGGTGACGAGGTCGGGAACCACCGCGTCGTCCTGGTAGGCCAGGAAACGTCCCGTGCGACCGAGGCCGGTCTGGACCTCGTCGCAGACGAGCAGCGCACCGTGCCGGTGCAACAGCTCGGACGCCTCGGCGAGGTAGCCGGGCGGGGCCACCTGCACCCCCTTGCCCTGCACCGGCTCCACCACCAGTGCGGCGACGTCCTCGCGACGCAGCTCGCGTTCCACCGCGGCCAGGTCGCCGAAGGGGACGGCGGTGTCCGGGAGGAGCGGATCGAACCCGTCGCGGAACTCGCTTCCCCCGTTGACGGACAGCGACCCCACGGTCAGCCCGTGGTAGGCGTGCTGGCAGTAGAGGACGCGTTGCCGGCGGGTGGCAGCGCGGGCGAACTGCAGCGCCGCCTCGACGGCTTCGGTGCCGCTGTTGCAGAAGAAGACCCGGTCCAGCCCCGGGGTCCTCGCGAGCAGCTGCTCGGCCAACAGACCGGGCAGGAGCGGGGCGTCCATCTGGACCAGGTCGGCGAGCCCGGCGTCGAGGGCGTGGTGGAGGGCTGCGCGCACGACGGGGTGGTTGCGGCCCACGCCGTGGACGCCGAAGCCGGCCAGGAAGTCGAGGTAGCGGGTCCCGTCCTCGGCGAAGCAGTAGGCGCCCTCGGCCCGTTGGTAGACGGTGTCGAAGTCGATCGCGTGCAGCACCCGGGGGACCTCGCGGTTCAGGTGGCTGGCGTGCAACTGGTAGCCCTCCCCGCTGCGCGCCGTCAGCAGCTCGCCCAGGTCGAATGACACATCAGCCTCCTCTCGACCGGACGGGTCGGGGCAGCCGCCGTCCTCACCGCCCTCCGGCCGCACCAGACGTGTACCCCCGCAGGCCACCCGCGAATCCCCGCATGAACCGCCCGCGGCGGGGAACTGTACGGCATACCGCACGCAAGAGTGGGAGCCCTGGATGCGATGGCTGTCGGCGAATGCGCTCCACGTCGGTCGGAGGGCGCTGTTCACGCTGTTGCTCACGACGCTCGCCCTGCAGCTGGCAGCCGGCGTGGGCCTCTCCTGGGTCGCGGGCTTCGAGGCCGTGCGCACGGCGCTGACCCACGTCACCTGGCCGTGGCTGCTGGTGCTGGTCGCGGGCCTGGTGGTCTCGTTCGTGGGCTACGACAACGCCTACCGCGGAACCTTCGCGGGGACGCCGCGCTGGTCGCTGCCCTCCAAGGAGATGGCGCTGGTCGCCGTGGCGGGCTTCGGGGGGTTCCTCGCGCACGGCGCCACCGATCTCGACGTCGCGGCGCTGCGGGCCGGTGGCGCCGACCGGCACGACGCCAACGTGCACGTCTCGGCCCTCAGCGGCCTGGAGTACGGGGTGCTCGCGATCGGCGGGTGTGGCGCTGCCATCGCGGTTCTCCTCCTCGGGTTGCACCGTCCGCCGCCCGACTTCACCCTGCCGTGGGCGATCATCCCGGTCCCCGGGTTCCTCCTCGCGTTCTGGTTGGCCACGCGCTACGGCGGGCGGCTGGCCGGTCGCGGCGGATGGCGTGGCCGCGTGGGGGTGTTCCTCGAGTCCATCGTCCTGGTGCGGGGCTTGTTCGCCCGACCGTTCCGGCGCAACCCTGCCGTCCTCGGCATGGCGCTGTTCTGGGCCGGCGACGCCCTGGCGGCCTGGGCCGGCTTGGCGACCTTCGGGCTGCACCTGAACGTGGCCCAGTTCCTGGTCGGCTTCGCGACCGGGATGGTCTTCACCCGACGCACCGGGCCACTCGCCGGTGCCGGGATCCTGGCCGTCGTGCTGCCGGTGACGCTCTGGTACAGCGGGGCCGCGCTCGCCGTCGCGGTCCCCGGCATCTTCGTCTACCACGTGCTGAGCCTGTGGCTGCCCATGCCGGCCGTGCTGCGGTCCCTGCCCACGTTGCGCCGGCTGGTCGACGACGTCGACCGCCCCGGCTCGTCACCGACCATTCACTCGGAGACCTGAAAGCGGGCGACGTAACCGAAGACGCTGCCGACCCGACGGTCGAAGTCCAGCCCGGCGTCGGCCGCTCGACGGCACAGGTCGCGGAAGTAGACGCCGTGCGGGTCGTAGCCGAACTCACCGACGACCACCCGTCCGCCGGGGCGCACCACGCGGCGCAGCTCGACCAGCGCCGATGGCGGGTTCGGCACCTGTCCCAGGACGGAGACGGCATAGGCCGCGTCGAACACACCTGTGGGCAGGGGCAGCGCGGTGCCGTCCGCGCGAACGGCGGCGACGTTGTGCAGCCGTTGTTCCCGTGCCCTGCCCATCGTGAGCTCGAGCATGTCCCGGTGGAGGTCCACCACGGTCAGCAGGCCGTGCGGCCCGAGGGCGGGAGCCAGCGGCAGTCCGTAGCGTCCGCTGCCGACCCCCAGCTCGAGCATCCGCTCACCCGCGACCGGCGCCAACAGGTGTCGCACCCGTCGCGGGGTGACGAACGGGTGTGGTGCGTCGATCCAGGCCCGTTGCGCGAAGGGCCGCGTGCTCGGGTGGGTCCGCCACCAGAACCACAGGCCGGCACCGCCGGCAACCATCGCCGGCACCGCGCTCCAGACCCACATCGTTCGCGCCGGTTGAGTCCTGCCCACCTGCTCACGATGCCCCAGATCCGGCCGTTCCGCGCGACGTCGCGGGGCCGGTCACGCCGGTGTCTGTCGTGGTCGGAGCAGGCCCGACGCGGCGACGGAGCAGAGCATCCACGCGGCCGCGTAGGTGAACGCGACGGTCGGCGACACCACGGCCCACAGCACACCGGCGACCAGGGTCGACCCCAGGTCGCCGAAGGACTGGACCAAGCCGAGCATCCCGAAACCGTTGGCGCGCAGGTGGTCCGGCAGCAGCTGGGCCACGACGGTCGACTGGGCGGTCTCGGCCAGGCCGATCCCGGTCCCGGCCAGCACGAACCCGGCCAGCAGCACCGGCCACAGGTGCTCGTCGATC